>CAUAJB010000045.1 GCA_958429225.1 uncultured Collinsella sp. | reverse complement strand
TCGTGGACACCGACGACGCCGAAGAGGCCAAGGACAACGACGAGGAGTAATTTCCAAGTACGTTAACCGTCCTTCCAAAGACCCGTTTCCCAACAGGGAAGCGGGTCTTTTTTGTTGAAGAAAACCTGCCAAAAAGGGACAGGTTTATTTTGGTAGGTTTTTCCTGCTTGAATTTGAAACATTCCGTTCGGTCAAAGCGTATCTATGGTGAGGGCCTCAGCAAGAAACATCAGCATCACCGGGAGGTGATTATGGAAGAACAAGCTTTTAGACAGGCGGTTGAAGATCACAGGGATGTCGTGTTTCGAATCGCATTGACGTACCTGCGCGATCGTGCCGATGCCGACGATATTGCCCAAGATGTCTTTCTTAAGCTGCTTAAAAGCGATGGACATTTTGAGAGTTGGGAGTATCTTCGCCGCTGGCTTATCCGGGTCACGATCAATGAATGCAAATCGCTCTTTCGAAAGCCGTGGAGGCGCGTGGAGGATATTGAGAACCTGGCCGGTTCGCTATCGGTAGCGCAGGATGAGACCAGGGCTGTCCTGTCGGACGTTATGCGACTTCCGGAACGATTCCGTATCCCCATCGTGCTCTATTACTATCTGGGCTTTTCGACCTCAGAGATTGCCGAGTTGTTGCATGTACCAGCCGCGACCGTTCGAACGCGTTTAGCTCGTGGTCGATCGAAACTCAAATTCATCCTAGAGGAGGGCGACCGTGAAATCCAACCAAATCAAGCAGGCCTTCGAGTCCATCCAAGCCGATAGCAATCTTGCAGATCGCGTCCTTAATACCGCTGCGGGTGAGCCGCTTCATCGAAAGGGCCACGCGAAGTCTCTCTATGTTGCCGTAATCGGATGTCTCGCCGGAGTGTTGGCGACCGGAGGGGTCGCCCACGCCGTTATCAATTCCAGCTATTTTGCCTCAGCCTGGGGAAACCACGGCAATGGGGATTCCATTACCTGGACCAACGGCGGCTCATCGGGGGCTAAATACACCTACACCAGAGAGTTTGGTGACGGCATTGCGCCCCAAAGCCTGGAGGGTGCAGTCCAGAAGGTTAATCTGTCCGTCGAGGGTAACGGCTATACGCTTGATATCCATGAGATGGCTATCGATAAAAACGGTTGCGGTGCCGTGACGTTTACGCTGTCCAATCCAAATGGCGTTAACTACTACAAGCCGGCAGCAGAGACGGGCGAACTTGTTCTCTATGGTGAAGAAGAACAAGGCATCGGCACGCCCAGCATGAACTTCGGCGAGGAATGGGCTGACACACGCTGCACCATTGATAAGGACACATCAAGCGACACGGTCATTAATGGCACGATGTACTTTGCCGCTATGGATCGCGAGCGAGGTTTTCAACATGCGGTCACCTGGAATATCTCGTGGACCGAGGGCGAAGGCGAGGATGCGAAGCCGTTCGAGGCATCGACGCCCGAGTTTAGCGTTGGAGCTTACGTCGATACAAAGGAACTCCGCTCCGATGACTCGCCTCTCGAGATCAGCCCGTTTTCTATCCAGACACACATCGATGATCTGGGCATTGATGCAGTTGATAATAAGCTGACCGTCAGCTACAAGGATGGATCGGAGCAGATTGTCGAAGATGACGACGCAGGGGTGTTCAACTTATATTTTTCTTATGCGCGCAATAGCGGAGAGAACATCTGGCTGCCAACGAAGTTGATCGATGTCGACCAAGTGGTCTCAGTAACGCTTGAGGGCACGAGGTGCACGTCAACAGGAGAGACCGAAACAGAAGTACCCTTTACCATCGTTTATTCGTAAAGTCTGGGCCGCTTCCCAAGGGGGGAAGCGGCCTTTTTAGCGTTATATGGACGAGTGGATTGGACGTTATTCGTCTGATTCTCGGAAGAACGTGGCAAATGGATGCGGATCACCGTGAAGAGTGGTGTTTTCCCAGATAAAACCGACCAAAATAAACCTGTCCCTTTTTGGCAGGGAACGTTGCCCTGACGAGCGCGTCGGATTCCCGGGCCGGGCGGCACAGGGGTTAAGTTTGTCGCGAGTTCCGCACGAGCCGGAGGCCACTTAATGTGGCCTCCGTGCGAGCCAGGACTGTAGAGCAGCAAACTTAAACAGCGGGCCGCCCGGACCGGGAATCCGCCCCCGCGCACCGAAGGGGATTCCTTTTGTGTAGGCTTTGCGGAAATATACTCATTTTGGGATACGCCCGGCGGCGTGGTCTGTTGACGGCACAGCTAACGCCACGTATCCTATCGAACTGCGTGTTTCGTAGGGGGATGCTGACCCCTCGATTCAAGCCGTTGCACTTTACAGAAAGCTGGAATCATTCGAGAAGGAGTACGCTTTGCCTACTATTAACCAGCTGGTTCGCCAGGGCCGTCGTTCCGTGCCCAAGAAGTCCAAGAACGCTGCTCTGCAGCACAACTCCCAGAAGCGCGGCGTGTGCACCCGCGTCTTCACCACGAGCCCCAAGAAGCCGAACTCGGCTCTTCGTAAGGTTGCCCGTGTTCGCCTCGTCAACGGCATCGAAGTTACTGCTTACATCCCGGGTGAGGGCCACAACCTGCAGGAGCACTCCATCGTGCTCGTCCGCGGCGGTCGTGTCCGTGACCTCCCTGGTGTCCGTTATCACGTCATCCGTGGCGCCTACGACGCTGCTCCGGTCCAGAACCGTATGCAGGCCCGTTCCAAGTACGGTGCTAAGCGCCCCAAGGCTAAATAAGCCAGATAACGTTTTGATACTTTCGCCGTGTGCCGCCTAAGCGCCGCACGGTAGACACTTAAGGAGATTTCACATGCCGCGTCGTGCAGCAGCTAATCGTCGTGAGGTTCAGCCTGACGCCGTTTACAACAACCGCCTGGTGACTCAGCTCATCAACAAGGTCCTTCTTGACGGCAAGAAGGCCACCGCTGAGCGCATCGTTTACACCGCTTTCGAGATCGTTGCCGAGAAGTCCGAGGGTGGCGACGCTCTCGCTACCTTCAAGAAGGCTATGGACAACGTCAAGCCCACGCTCGAGGTTAAGCCCAAGCGTGTCGGTGGCGCTACCTATCAGGTCCCGATGGAGGTCAACTCCCGTCGTTCCACCGCTCTGGGTATCCGCTGGATCGTCAACTTCTCCCGCGCTCGCAAGGAGAAGACCATGGCCGAGCGTCTCGCCAACGAGATCCTCGACGCTTCCAACGGCCTGGGCGCTTCCGTCAAGAAGCGTGAGGACGTCTTCAAGATGGCCGAGGCCAACCGCGCGTTCTCTCACTATCGTTGGTAAGTTAAGGTAAGGAACTAACATGGCTAAGCCTAAGTACAAGCTTTCCGATACCCGTAACATCGGCATCATGGCCCACATCGATGCCGGTAAGACCACCACGACCGAGCGTATTCTTTACTACACCGGTAAGACCCACAAGATCGGTGAGGTCCATGAGGGCGCTGCCACCATGGACTGGATGGTTCAGGAGCAGGAGCGCGGCGTAACCATTACCTCCGCTGCTACCACGTGCTTCTGGAACAAGGACGGTAAGGACTACCGCATCCAGATCATCGACACCCCGGGCCACGTTGACTTCACCGCCGAGGTCGAGCGCTGCCTGCGCGTCCTCGATGGCGCTGTCGCCGTCTTCGACGCCGTTGCCGGCGTTCAGCCCCAGTCTGAGACCGTTTGGCGTCAGGCTTCCACCTTCAACGTCCCCCGCATCGCTTTCATCAACAAGTATGACCGCGTGGGCGCTGACTTCTTCAACGCTATCGAGACCATGAAGGATCGTCTCGACGCTAACGCCGTGGCCGCTCAGGTCCCGATGGGCGCCGAGGACAACTTCTGGGGCGTCATCGACCTGGTCACCATGACTGCATGGGACTTCAAGGCCGACGAGAAGGGTATGACCTACCCCGAGCCGATGGACGAGATCCCGGCTGAGTTTGCCGACATCGCTGCCACCAAGCGCGAGGAGCTCCTTGACGCTGCTGCCAGCTTTGACGACGAGCTCATGGAGAAGATCCTCATGGAGGAGGACTTCACCGTCGAGGAGCTCAAGGCTGCTCTGCGCAAGGGTGTTCTGGCCAATGAGCTCAACCTCGTCTTCGTGGGCTCCGCCTACAAGAACAAGGGCGTTCAGGAGCTGCTCGACGCTGTCGTCGACTACCTGCCCAGCCCGCTCGACGTTGAGGCCGTCACCGGTACCGATCCGGACACCGGCGAGGAGATCCAGCGTCATCCTTCCTTCGACGAGCCCTTCTCCGGCCTGGTCTTCAAGATCATGACCGACCCGTTCGTCGGTAAGCTCACCTATGTCCGCGTTTACTCCGGCCGCGCCGAGTCCGGCTCCTACGTGGTCAACGCTTCCAACGGTCAGCGCGAGCGCCTCGGCCGCATCCTCGAGATGAACGCCGCCGAGCGTATCGACCGTGACGACGCTGCCGCCGGCGACATCGTCGCTTGCGTCGGCTTCAAGAACTCCACCACCGGTGACACCCTGTGCGCCGAGGGCAAGGAGATCGTCCTCGAGAAGATCGAGTTCGCTAAGCCCGTTATCGACGTTGCCATCGAGCCCAAGACCAAGGCCGAGCAGGACAAGATGTCCCTGGCTCTGACCAAGCTCGCCGAGGAGGACCCGACCTTCCAGGTGTCCACCAACCACGAGACCGGCCAGACCATCATCGCCGGCATGGGCGAGCTGCACCTCGAGATCATCGTCGACCGTCTGCTCCGCGAGTTCAAGGTTGACGCTAACGTCGGTAAGCCCCAGGTTGCCTACCGCGAGACCGCTGGTCACGACGTCGAGAAGGCTGAGGGCAAGTTCGTCCGTCAGTCCGGCGGTCGCGGTCAGTACGGCCACGCCGTCATCAAGCTCGAGAAGATGGAGGAGGGCTTCGGCTACGAGTTCGTCAACGCTATCGTCGGCGGCGTCGTGCCCAAGGAGTACATCCCGTCCATCGACAAGGGCATCCAGGAGGCCCTGAACACCGGTGTTATCGCCGGCTTCCCGGTCCTCGACGTTAAGGTCACCCTGTTCGACGGTTCTTACCACGAGGTCGACTCCTCCGAGGCCGCCTTCAAGATCGCCGGCTCCATGGCTATCAAGGACGCCCTCAAGAAGTCCGATCCGCAGCTGCTCGAGCCGATCATGGCTGTCGAGGTCGAGACCCCCGAGCAGTACATGGGCGACGTTATGGGCAACCTCTCCGGTCGCCGCGGCAAGATCGAGGGCATGGAGGATCGCAAGAACAGCAAGCTCATCCGTGCCAAGGTGCCGCTGGGCGAGATGTTCGGTTACGCTACCGACCTTCGCTCCCAGACCCAGGGCCGTGCATCCTACACGATGCAGTTCGACTCTTATGAGCCCGCGCCCAAGTCCATCGTGGACGAGGTCATGAGCAAGAACGCCTAAGTTCGAGCTCCCTGTTACGTAATCCGCGAGAACATCTCTCGCACTCTTTGGAGGTTTAAGTTGGCTACCCAGAAGATCCGCATTCGCCTCAAGGGCTATGATCACGAGGTCGTCGATCAGTCCGCGAAGCTCATCGTCGAGACCGCTCAGAAGACCGGCGCTCGCGTTTCCGGTCCTGTCCCCCTGCCCACCGAGCGCAACCTGTACACGGTTATCCGCTCGCCGCACGTGAACAAGGACTCCCGTGAGCAGTTCGAGATGCGCACTCACAAGCGCCTCATCGACATCCTCGACCCCACCTCGGGCACTGTTGATTCGCTTATGCGTCTCGACCTCCCCGCTGGCGTCGACATCGACATCAAGCTCTAAGCGATATCGCTCATAGCTTAAAGGGCCCCGCTGCCGTTACGGTAGCGGGGCCCTTTTGTTTTGAGTTTAGATTTTGGGATAGCGAATTCGTCTGCCGAGCTGACGGCTGCGGCGTCCTATTCGCTCAGGGGGCGTAAGGACGCTTCTTCGAAGTGGAAGACGCACAAGCCGCTCTCGGTCTCAATGCTTGCGCGGCCGCAATCGTCGACCGTTCTAAATATGCCGCGTGCCAGCTCGTCTCCAGCGGGGGAGCGGGCGATAACGTGCTCCCCAATCCAATTGAGGTGTGCGACATATTCGTCGTGGACGGGCGCGAGCGGTCCGGCGTTTTCTTCCATGGCGTTGAGGCGCTCTGCCCAGGTATCTACAGCGTCTATAACTGCGTGATAGACCTCATCGAGGAGCATGTCGACGGCGGGAACGCTCTCGTTGAGGTCCGAGAGGCCAATTGCCGCCAGGCCGCCATCGGGCACCTCTTGGGGCGTGTAGTTTACGTTGACACCAATGCCGCAGACGGCGAAAGGTTTGCCTTCGTTATCGCGTGCGGCCTCGACCAGAATGCCGCCGAGCTTGCGTCCTCGCGCGACCAGGTCGTTGGGCCACTTGAGGGCTATTTCGCTTGCAAGGCCTTGCTTTTCGAGTGCTTCGAGCACCGCTAGGCCGCTGACGGCGGCAAGACCAGAGTACTTTGCGGGATTAACGCATGGACGCAGGACAATCGAAAGCAATAGGTTGCCGGCGGTTGAATCCCACTTGTGGCCGCGCCGGCCGCGTCCTGCCGTTTGCGCGCGGGCGGCAAGTCCTGTGCCGTGCGGCGCACCCTGTTTTCCTGCCTCGAGCAGGTCATCGTTGGTCGATCCGGTTACGTCGACTATCGTTAAACGAGAATCCATAACAGCTGCTACCTCCTAAGTAAATAAGGCAATCGCGCAATGGTGTCGAGAGATAGACACAATGTGAAGCCTTTGTCGCATTTGGACAATTTAATGTTAACACGTCAACAAAGACTGAAATGCGTTATCCTCTCTTGGTCGATGTAAACACGTCAACAACTCAAAGGAGGTTAGTGATGGGTTTCACGATTCTTGGAACAGGCTCGGCGCTTCCTGAACGCAGTGTTTCCAATGACGAGCTGTCTGAGTTCCTCGATACCTCGGATGAGTGGATTTTTACCCGCACGGGTATCAAGAGCCGCCACGTCTGCACCACCGAGTCACTTGACGACCTTGCCGTAGCGGCGAGTGAGCGGGCACTCCAGGTGTCCGGAATCGACGCGAGCCAGCTGGATCTGATCGTCTGCTCGACGACGACGGGTGACCACCTTGTTCCCGCTGAGGCGTGTGCCGTTGCTGAGCGACTAGGCGCGACGTGCCCTGCCTTCGATGTCTCGGCGGCTTGTGCCGGCTTCGTATTTGCGCTCGATGTCGCCGAGGGCTATATCGCCCGCGGACGCGCCAAGAACGTGCTGGTCATTGCTGCCGAGCAGATGACGCGCGCGCTCGACTGGACCGACCGTGCCACCTGCGTGCTCTTTGGCGATGGGGCAGGCGCCGCAGTGATTGAGGCTGGGGGAGACAGTCCCCTTGCCGTTGAGCTTTCGACGGCGCCCGACGTCGAGACGTTGCGCGTTCCCGGTCTGGTCGGTACCTCGCCGTTTAAGGCTTCCGCAGATAGCGCGAGCGTGCTGTCCATGAATGGCCGCCGCGTGTTCAAGTTCGGCGTCAACGCCATCTGCGACACGGTTCATAAGCTTGCGATCGATGCGGGCATTTTGGTCGAAGACATCGATCATTTTGTATTACATCAGGCTAACGAACGAATCCTGAGCCAGGCGGTCAAGCGCCTGGGCGTGCCGGACGAGCGCGTGGTTCGCACGTTGCGCGAGACCGGCAACATTTCGAGCGCATGCATTCCGCTTGCCCTCGACCGGCTGGCAAACGCCGGTGCACTTCACACAGGCGACACCATCGCCTTGGTTGGATTTGGCGCCGGTCTGGATATAGGTGGCTATCTGCTTCGTTGGAAGTAGTCGCACATAGGAAATAAAAACGCCCTAGGGCACAACCAAAGGAGAACTACCATGGCAGATCAGAAGACCTTCGAGCGCGTTTGCGACGTTATCCGCGAGACCGCCGGTCTTGACGATGTCGAGATGAAGCCCGAGTCCACGCTCGAGGAGATTGGTCTCGACAGCCTGGGCACCGTCGAGATCCTCGTTGCCGTCGAGGACGAGTTTGGCATCCAGCTCGATACCGAGGAGAACCCCAAGACGGTCGGCGAGTTCGCCGATACGGTCGAGGCGGCATTGGAGAAGTAGAGATGCTCAAGACTCCTCTCTGCGATCTGCTCGGCATCGAAAAGCCCGTGTTCCAGGGCGGTATGGCCTGGATTGCCGATGCCTCGCTGGCGTCCGCAGTGTCCGAGGCGGGTGGCTTAGGCATCATCGCGGCCATGAACGCCGACGCCAACTGGCTTCGCGACCAGATTCATGAGCTGCGCGCCAAGACGGATAAGCCCTTTGGCGTCAACGTCATGCTCATGAGCCCGTTTGCCGACGAGGTTGCACAGGTCGTGATTGACGAGCGAGTGCCGGTCGTCGTGACGGGCGCCGGCAATCCCGCCAAGTACATGAAGGCGTGGAACGAGGCGGGCATCAAGGTCATCCCGGTCGTTGCCTCGGTGGCGCTGACGCGCCTCGTGGCACGTCGTGGAGCCACGGCGGTTGTTGCCGAGGGTACCGAATCGGGCGGCCATATTGGAGAGACCTCGACGATGGCACTGGTGCCGCAGGTCGTCGATGCGGTTGACATTCCCGTCGTGGCCGCCGGCGGTATTGCCGACGGCCGCGGCGTGGCGGCCGCCTTTATGCTGGGCGCCGAAGGCGTGCAAGTGGGTACGCGCTTTCTGGTCGCAGACGAGTGCACCGTCTCGGAGCAGTACAAAGAGATGGTCCTGAAGGCCAACGACACTTCGACGCGTGCGACCGGTCGCTCGACGGGACATCCAGTGCGCGCCCTCAAGAGCCCCTTCACCAACGCCTATGCCAAGAGCGAGGGTTCCGGCGCGAGTGCCGAGGAGCTCGGTGCTATGGGAACCGGTGCGCTGCGTAAGGCCGCCAAGGACGGCAACTACGAAGAGGGTTCGTTTTTGTGTGGACAGATTGCCGGCATGGTCAACGAGCGCCAGAGCGCACGCGAAATCGTTGACGACCTGGTCGATGGCGCCGAGCACGTCCTGAAGGGTGCGTGCGCATGGGTGGCGTAGCGTTTTTGTTTGCCGGCCAGGGTGCCCAGCACCCCGCGATGGGCGTCGACTTGATCGAGACATCGCCGGCGGCTGCCGAGGTGTTCGCCATTGCCGATGAGGTGCGCCCGGGGACGAGCGAGCAGTGCCGGAGCGCCTCCAAGGAGGAGCTCTCGCAGACCGAGAACACGCAGCCTTGCGTGTTCGTGCACGACTTGGCTGTCGCCGTCGCCCTGCGCGAGCGCGGCGTGGTGCCTGCCGCCTGTGCGGGATTCTCGCTGGGCGAGGTCGCTGCACTCACCTTTGCGGGGGCATTCGATACGCGAGCGGGTTTTGAGCTCGTGTGTGAGCGCGCGGCATTGATGGCCACGGCGGCCGAGCGTCACCCCGGCGGCATGCGCGCCGTCATCAAACTTGATGCTGCGCAAGTCGAGAACCTGGCTGCGCAGGCCGGCGAGGACTGCTGGCCGGTCAACTACAACAGTCCCCAGCAGACGGTTGTGGCCGGAGCGCCCGATGCGCTGCAGGAGCTCGACGTCCTAGTAAAAGAGGCTGGCGGCCGCGCCATGAAGGTCGCGGTGTCGGGTGCATTTCATAGCCCCTATATGGCCGAGGCGACCTGTGGCCTTGCCGCATATATTGAGGCCGGTCACGCGCCGTCCCCGTTGCTCATTCCTGTTTTGGCAAACATGACGGCGGCGCCCTATCCGGCGGACCCGCGAGCGGCATCGGATGTCTTGGCCAACCAGGTGAGCCATGCCGTGCGCTGGGTCGACACGCTGTATGCTCTGCAGGATCAGGGCATCGACACATTTATTGAGGTCGGCCCCGGCAAAACGCTGTCCGGCCTGGTCAAGCGTACGTTGAGCGACGTTCGTGTGTATTCGTGCGAGACGGCCGAGCAGGTCGCAGCTATTGCCGACGAGCTCGCATAGTCCACAGGGCTGTAACCCGAAAGGAATGACATGGGCAACTTGAACAATGGCGCGCTCGAGCGCAACGACTCACGTCGCGTGGCACTGGTCACGGGCGGCTCGCGGGGTATCGGCCGCGCCTGCGCTATCGGTCTGGCGGAGGATGGCTACGATATCGCCGTCGTCTATGCCGGCAGCGTCGATGCGGCGCGCGAGACGTGCGACGCCTGCGAGGCGGCTGGCGCCACGGCGCGCTCATATCAATGCGACGTGGCCGACCCCGCTGCCGTCAACGCGTGCGTGGAAGCGGTCCTCAACGACTTTGGCTCCATTTGGGCGCTCGTCAACAACGCTGGCATCACCCGCGATGGCCTGCTCATGCGCATGGGCGATGACGCCTTCGATCGCGTGCTCGATGTCAATCTTAAAGGAACGTTTAACACGACGCGCGCGCTCACCAAGACCTTTATGCGCCAGCGCGGCGGCTGCGTCGTCAACATGAGCTCGGTCGTGGGCCTGATGGGCAATGCCGGGCAAGCCAACTACGCTGCCTCCAAGGCGGGCGTGATCGGCCTGACCAAGGCGGTGGCGCGCGAGCTTGCGCCCCGCGGCGTACGAGTGAACGCGGTTGCCCCCGGGTTTGTCGAGACGGATATGACGGCAAAGCTCTCGGAGAAGGTGCGTACGGTAACCGAGGAGCAGATTCCCCTTAAGCGTATGGCGCGCCCCGAGGAGGTGGCCGGCGTAGTGCGCTTTCTGGCGAGTGATGCGGCTGCCTACATTACGGGTGAGGTCGTGCGCGTCGACGGCGGAATGGCGATGTAGAAACCAGGGCCGAAGAACGGCTTGGATGAGGAGACCATGATGGAACAGAGAGTTGCAATCACCGGTATCGGTGCCGTGTCGCCGCTCGGCAACACCGCGCTTGCCACCTGGGCGGCAATGTGTGCTGGCACGTGCGGCATCGGCCCGATCACGCACTTCGATACCGATGCGTTTGCCGTTAAGGTGGCGGCCGAGGTCAAGGGCTTTGACGGCAACGAGTACTTTGGCAAGCGTGACGCCAAGCATCTGGACCTCTGCGTTCAGTTTGCGATGGCGGCTTCGGACGAGGCAATGCACGATGCGGGCTTTGATGTCGAAGGCGCCATCGATCGCGAGCGCCTGGGCGTCTACGTGGGGTCGGGCGTGGGCGGCATGCAGACGCTCGTCGACAACGTCCACACGATCGCCGATCGGGGGCCTCGTCGCGCATCGCCTTACATGATCGCGATGATGATCCCCAACATGGCATCGGGCAATATCGCAATCCGCCACAAGGCAAAGGGCCCGACCCTGCCCGTGGTGACCGCGTGCGCAACCTCGGCCCATGCGGTGGGCGAGGCGTTCCGCGCCATCAAGCACGGCTATGCCGACGCGATCCTCGCGGGCGGCGCCGAGGCCGCAATTATCCCCGATGCCGTTGCGGGCTTTACGTCCTGCCGCGCATTGACCACCAACCCTGATCCCGCGACGGCTTGCCGCCCGTTCGATGCAGACCGCGATGGCTTTGTGATGGGCGAGGGCGCCTGCGTGCTCGTGCTCGAGAGCATGGAACATGCGCAGGCGCGCGGTGCGCACATTTATGCCGAGGTCGTGGGCTACGGCAACACCGATGATGCCTATCACATCACGAGCCCTGATCCCGAGGCTGCCGGCATTGCCCGCGCGATATCGCTGGCGGTGACCGAGGGCGACGTCAAGCCTTCCGAGGGTCTCTACATCAATGCCCACGGCACATCGACCAAGCTCAACGATTCGTCCGAGACGGCGGGCATTAAGCGTGCGCTCGGCGAGGACGCGGCGCGCGCCGCGCACGTCTCGTCGACTAAGTCGATGACCGGCCACATGATCGGTGCCACGGGCGCCATCGAGGTCATGGCCTGCGCCATGGCGCTCGAGCAGGGCGTGGTGCCGCCGACCATTAACTACCGCACGCCCGATCCCGCCTGCGATCTTGACTACACGCCGAATCGCGCGGTTCGCGCCGACCTTACCTGGGCGCTTTCGACCAACCTGGGCTTTGGCGGACACAACGCCGCCATCGCGCTGCGTAGATATACGAGGAGCTAGAGCATGGATTCCAAAAGACTTGCCGAGATAGCCGATGTTATGGAGGACCGCGGCCTTACGCGCGTGCGCGTTGAGGAGCCCGATGGCACCGCGGTTGAGCTCGAGCGCGCGAGTGCAGCGCAGCCGGTTGCCGTGCCCATGCCTATGCCGAGCGCTATGGCCGCTCCAGTTGCAGCTCCCACAGTCGCGCCTGCCGCACCGGAGCCCGCCGCGCAGACACCTGCCGCCGCACCGGAGCCCAAGGGCACCGAGGTAACCGCTCCCATGGTCGGCGTTTTCTATGCTGCCCCGGCGCCGGGCGACGAGCCGTTTGTGCACGTGGGCTCTAAGATCAAGGCCGGCGAGACCCTCTGCATCATCGAGGCCATGAAGGTTCTCAACGAGGTGACGGCCGAGGCGGATGGCGAGGTACTCGAGATCTGCGTGGCCGACGGTGACCTCGTGGAGTTTGGCAGCTGCCTCATGAGGATCGGATAGGGGATATCCATGAACAAAGAAGAGCTCAAGGAGCTGTTGCCGCATCGCGAGCCGATGCTCTTGCTCGACGAAGCCGAGCTGGTGGGCGACGAGGCCCACGGCAAGATCACGATTACGGGCGACGAGTACTTTTTGCAGGGGCATTTTCCGGGAAACCCGGTCGTCCCCGGCGTGATTCAGTGCGAGATGCTCGCCCAGAACTGCTGCGTGCTGCTGATGGGCGATGAGGAGGCGCGCGGCGCGACGCCGTTCTACACGAGTCTGGACAAGGTGCGCTTTAAGCGTCCGGTGCGCCCGGGCGATACGGTGGATCTGGTGTGCTCCATCACGCGTGCGCGCGGGCCGTTCCGTTTTGCGACGGGTACTGCAAGCGTCAACGGTGAGGTTTGCTGCCGCGCCGATATGTCCTTTGCACTCATGCACGAAAGTTAAGGAAGGCTTCATGTTCGACAAAGTGCTCATCGCCAACCGCGGCGAAGTCGCGGTCCGTGTTATCCGCGCGTGCCGCGATATGGGCATCAAGACCGTCGCCGTTTATTCCACGGCCGATGCGGACGCGCTGCACGTGCAGCTTGCCGACGAGGCGTATTGCATCGGCGGCCCGCGTCTTGCCGAGAGCTACCTCAACGACGATGCCGTGCTCACCTGTGCCGTAAAGTCGGGAGCTAAGGCAATTCATCCCGGCTATGGCTTTTTCTCCGAGAAGGCGAGCTTCGTGCGCGACTGCGACAAGTATGGCCTGGCGTTTGTCGGTCCTTCGGCCGAGGTGATCGACAGCATGGGCGACAAGGACGCCGCACGTCGAACAGCTGCCGCGGCGGGCGTGCCCATCGTGCCGGGCTGCGATTTGCTCAAAAGTCCCGAGGAAGCGACGGCCGAGGCCGAGCGCATTGGCTGCCCCGTGCTCATCAAGGCGCGTGCAGGTGGCGGCGGTCGCGGCATTCGCAAGGTCGAGCGCGTGGAAGACGCGGCAAAGGCCTTTATTGAAGCACGTGCCGAGGGTGAGGCCGTTTTTGGTGACGGCGAGTGCTACATGGAGAAGTTCGTCGCGCCGGCGCACCACGTCGAGGTGCAGATTATGGCTGATAAGCAGGGCCATGTGTTTTCGCTCGGCGAGCGCGAGTGCTCGGTGCAGCGCCGTAACCAAAAGCTGATCGAGGAGAGCCCCGCGCCGTGCCTCGACGGACACGACGACATTCGTGCTCGCATGCACAAGGCGGCGCGTGACCTGGCTCGTGCCGTCGGTTACGAAGGAGCCGGTACCATCGAGTTCCTGTATTCGGACGACGGCAATTTCTACTTTATGGAAATGAACACGCGCTTGCAGGTGGAGCATCCGGTTACGGAGTTTGTGACCGATACCGACTTGGTCAAGTGGCAGCTGCGCGTGGCAGCCGGCCAACCTCTGCCCTTTGAGCAAGAGGACGTACCGGTCCGCAACCACGCCATGGAGTGCCGCATCAATGCCGAAACGCCGGACTTTCTGCCGTCATGCGGAACGGTCACCGCGTTGCGTGTGCCGGGTGGTCCGCGCGTGCGCTGGGATTCCGCCATGTTTACCGGGGCTGCCGTTCCGCCGTACTACGACTCCATGCTCGGCAAGCTCATCGTGTGTGCGCCCACGCGTGACGGCGCCATTCGCAAGATGCGCTCGGCCCTGGGCGAGCTCGTGATCGAGGGCGTGAGCGAAAACAGCGAGCTTCAGCTCGACGTACTGGCAAACGACGAGTTCTTGTCGGGCATGTACCACACCGATCTGATGGGGCATCTCTATGCTGATGAATAGAAAAGCGAAGACGGTCAACGTCCTCGAGGGACCGATGACCGAGTCGTGCGCCGAGTTTCCCGCGCGCCACGTGTTTATCAAGTGCCCGGAGTGCCGCCGTGTGATCGATGAGGCGCGCCTGCACGACAACCTCGAGGTCTGCCCTCGTTGTGGCAAACACTTTCGCGTGAGCGGTCGCGCGCGCATGCGCATGACGGTCGACGAGGGCACGTTTGAGGAATGGGATGCCAATCTGGCGTCGGAGGACTTCCTCTCGTTTCCCGGCTATGCCGATAAGCTCAAGAGCGTGAGCGGGCGTTCGGGCGAGCGCGATGCCGTCGTGTGCGGCAGGGGCAAAATCTGCGGTTGCGATACCGCGCTCTTCTTTATGGATGCCAACTTTATGATGGGATCGATGGGTTCCGTGGTGGGCGAGAAGATCTGTCGCGCATTTGAGCGTGCGACCGAGCTGGGGCTGCCGGTCGTTGGCTTTACCGTTTCGGGTGGTGCACGCATGCAAGAGGGCGTGACCTCGCTTATGCAGATGGCCAAGATTTCTGCGGCGGTTAGGCGCCACAGCGAGGCGGGCGGCCTGTATACCACGGTGCTCACCGACCCCACGACCGGAGGCGTAACCGCGAGCTTTGCCATGGAGGGCGACATTATCCTGGCCGAGCCCGATGCGCTGACGGCATTTGCCGGTCCGCGTGTGATCGAGCAGAACATGCATAAGCGCCTGCCCAAGGGATTCCAGCGCTCTGAGTTTTTGCTGGAGCACGGCTTTTGCGACGCTGTCGTTCCGCGTGGCGAGATTGCGCTCACGGTAGGCGAGCTGCTGGCGCTGCACGAAGGGCATGCGCCCGGCCTGGGGGCTCCGCACGAGATCGTGCATACGGGTCGTCGCGGCAAAAGGCTGGGGCACTTGTTTAAGCGCTCGGCGGCACCAAAAACCGCGCTCGAGATTGTCAAGCAGACCCGCTCGGCAGATCGTGCCACGGCAGGCGAGATGATCTCGCTGGGCCTGGATGGATTTGTGGAACTGCACGGCGACCGTTACTTTGGCGACGACGCCGCTGTGGTGGCTGGCATTGGCTGGAAAGACGGACGCCCCGTAACGGTCATCGCCATCGAGCGCGGCACCACGACCAAAGAGCGTATGCGCCGCAACTTTGGCATGGCGCATCCCGAAGGCTACCGCAAAGCGCGTCGCCTTATGCGCCAGGCCGAAAAGTTTGGTCGACCGGTTCTGTGCCTGGTCGATACTTCGGGCGCGTTTTGCGGCATCGGTGCCGAGGAGCGCGGCCAGGGCGAGGCGATTGCCCAGAATCTCATGGAGATGAGCGGCCTTAAGACGCCAATTGTCTCGGTGGTGACAGGCGAGGGCGGCTCTGGTGGCGCGCTGGCGCTGTCCGTGGCCGACCGCATCCTGATGCTCTCGAGCTCGGCCTATTCGGTCGTGAGCCCCGAGGCCTGCGCGTCGATCCTGTGGAAGGATACCGAGCGCGCGAATGAGGCCGCCGAGGCGCTTAAGCTCACGGCCCCCGATCTGTTGGCGCTCGGCATCATCGACGGCATTGTTGACGATAAGGGCCTGTCGCATGAGGAGATCGCCGGCGCCGTCATGTCCTCGGCATTTGATGCCTTCGATACGCTTGGGCAGCTCGACGACGTGACCCTCACAAACTTCCGCTACGAAAAGTACCGCGCAATCGGTCAGTACCGAACGATGTGACAAAGGGACAGTCCGCATGTCACATTGGGAAAGGCGTTTCATGCCACAAGTTTCTAACACCTCGTTTACAACGACGGTTTCATCAAACGCCATGGCCGTGGTGGACTATCTGTCCAAAAGCATGATGTCGGCGCTGCCCTTTATTGTCTGCGCGGCGTTGTTCCGCACCGTCGCCGTCATTATGGGCGAAGGCATGCTGGGCCTGTGGTCTGCCGATTCCGATATCTATCGTCTGTTCTACAGTTGGCTCTATAACGCCGGCTACTACTTTTTGCCTATTTATCTTGGTTGGGCGGCCGCCCGCCAGCTCGGTTGCTCGGAGCAGCTGGGCATGATGCTGGGCGGCGTATTGATTGCGCCCGATTTGCTTAAGCTCGTCGATGCCGCATCGACGACGGGGGCATCGATGACTTCCGTGTATGGTCTACTTCCCGCGCCAGTCAACGATTACACGACGACTGTTATTCCGGTTCTCATCTCGGTACCCGTGCTATGGCGGGTGGAGTGTTTCTTTCGGCGCGTTATCCCTAAGGCCGTGGCGTTTTCGTTTGTTCCGTTTGCGACCATGCTTGTCATGGTTCCGGTTTCGCTGTGTATCACGGCGCCGGCGGGCAGCTATCTGGGCATGCTGTTGGGCCAGCTTATGTTTATGCTTGGCAATTCCGGTGGCATCGTGTCGCTGCTCACGCTCATGGGGCTTGCCGCGGGCTGGGAATTCCTTAAGATTGCGGGTGTCAGCAACGTTGTCCTATCGCTCGCCTATGCGCAGTTTATGAGTGTGGGAACGGATTCGTGCATCCTGATCGCCGCGACGATGGCAACGTTCGCCGTTTGGGGCATGCCCTTTGGCGCGTCGCTCCGCGTTGCGGATAAGGACGAGAAGGCGCTCATGCTGGGCTATTCGATCTCGGGCGTGCTCGGCGGCGTAAGCGAGCCGGCGCTGTACGGTTGCGGCTTTAAATATGGCAGGTGCCTGACGTGCATGGCCATTGGCGGCGCCGTCGGAGGCCTTGTTGCAGCCGTGGGCCACGTTACGGCCTATACCATCGGCATGACGAACGTCCTCATGGTCATTGGCTTTGCCACGGGCGGTATTTCGAACCTGCTGTGGTGCTGCGTTGCTGGCGGCACGGCATTTGCGGTGTCTGCGGCGCTGAGCTACTGCTTTGGCGTGGTGCCGGCGAAGGAGCAGGCGACGGGGGACGGAGCCGATTCGCCAGAAACAGTGGCGAGCGCTGCTGAAGTAAGCGCATAAACCTGTGCGACAAAAGGACGATTCCTTTGCCATGCTCCAAGGCCGTGGCCCGTGTGGGTCGCGGCCTTTTTTGTATCTGGGGGACAAAGTGGCTACACTACAATCCGTTTGAACAATATATATAAGTAGCACCGTGGGGGCGGATGTAGATGGTCGAGTGGATTGTTAAGCGTGCGCAGGGCGATCGTGCGCGTGTGGGCACGTTAGCGGGCATGGTGTGTATTGTCGCCAATGTCGCGCTTTGTGCTGCGAAGGGCGCAATTGGTGTGGTTTCGGGATCGGTTTCGATTGTGGCGGATGCCATGAACAACCTATCCGATGCCAGCTCGAATATCGTGAGCGTGCTGGGCTTTAAGCTGGCGAGCAAGCCGGCGGACCCCGAGCATCCTTACGGACATGGCCGCTACGAGTATCTCTCGGGTCTGGTCGTGGCGGCGCTCGTGCTGCTGAT
>CAUAJB010000044.1 GCA_958429225.1 uncultured Collinsella sp. | reverse complement strand
CACTGAGCCCCAATCCTCGCAAGTAAAATGCCAGCAGGATTACATTCCCACGCAGTTGCTCGAGGGAATCCGCTATTTTGATATCCGGCTCGGAAAGGGCGATGACCCCGGCATCGACCACGGAATTTTCTATCTGCTTAAAAAAGACGAGCACTTTTTGCATCTTTCCGATGTCATCAGGTACTTCAAAAAGTTTTTGAACGAAAACCCGTCAGAAGCGCTTATCATGCTCGCATCGCGCGGCAACGATGAGGCTACCGACGAAAGCATAACGACGGCCTTCGCCAAGGTTATGGCCGATAACCCCAACCTGTTCTATACATCGGGCCACGTCCCCACGCTGGGCGAGGTGCGCGGAAAGATTGTCCTGCTGCGTCGATTTGGGCTCGCCGGCAACAGCGTAAGCGGCCACACGTGGGGCCTCGACCTCACCCAATGGGATGACAAAATCAAGGCGCATTCCGGGCAGTCGATGTGTCTCGTCCAAGACGCGCGGGGATTTGAAGCCATAGGGGAAACGGGCAATGAAGAGCCCTATTGCACCAAGGTATATGCCCAGGACAAGTACAAACTCACGGGAACCGACAAGCTCAGTTGGGTCGATAATGCGCTGAAGGAAACGACCGGGCGCACGCGCAACAAGGTGGACGTCGTGGACGATGCCGGGGCCACGGTGCAAGTCCAGGAGCGTTGCTGGTCTATCAACTACACCAGCTGCACGGGCTTGTCGCATGGAGGCAATCCTTTTACCTCGGCACGAGTAGTCAATGAGCATCTGTATAAGAGCCCGTACATCAACCCCAGCGGCAACGAGAAAACAAAGTCAGATTACCTCAAGCACATTGGCATCATCGCATCCGACTTTGTTGATGCGGCGCTGGCCCGGAGCATCTACCAGCGCAATTACGATACGCAGCACAAGCAGACAGCTTCGTGCTACCTCCCAGCCCGCATGCACATGACATATGGCAACTCGCTGAGCGACGCCTCGCTCCAGGACGGCAAGACCGTTGGCGAGGGTCATTTCCGCCTTGTCGACAGCAGCAACGTACTCAACGTGGCGGCTTCGGGCCATGCGTTTGCCATCGAATATGTGGATGTCGACGCCCTGGGCAACGAGACCGTTACGGGGCTGCAGGGCTCTGTGCCCATCGATATCGATCCACGCGCGCTGACGCCCCATTTTGAGGGACTCGAAGGCCTTAAGGCCGGCGAAGACGTGCGCGCCAAGATTGCGGCATCACTCGAGGGCAAGCTCGAAACCGATGCCTGCACGGCCCAGCTCGAGTTTGTGCACGACGCGAACGGCGCTCCGGGAACGGCGATGGCCGAGGGCGAAACATTTGCCGCAGGGACGTACTGGGTGCGCGTGAACGGTCTCTTGGGCAACGCGGCGCAGAACTACACGCTCGCCAGCGACGGAGCCGCAAGCTTTACCGTAGCGGCCTCGGGCAGTGCGGGCGGCACCGGCAGCGGCACCGACGGTGGCACGGGTTCCAACGCAGGCGGCGCCGACAAGAATGGCAAGGGCAACAAGAGCGACCAGGGCAAGAGCTCGGGCGGAAAACTCGCCGACACGGGAGACGGCTCCGGCATTGCCGCCGGGCTCGCTGCCGCCGCCGTGGCGACAACGGTCGCAGGTGCAGCAATGCTTGCCAGTGACCGCGACAATACCGAGGACGTTAACGAATAGGCAAGCCAGTCTTTTGGGCGCATTAACTCAATCGGGGCGCAGAATACCGTTCTGCGCCCCGATTTTTACCTTGGCCCGAACGCCTCTATCGGCTACATCACCATGTTCAGCGCGTTCACAAATTCCTGGGCCTTCGCACGGCTACTCAGGCTAAAGACGCAAGCGGTCAACAGCCTGTTACGCAGAAAAACATCGCGGCCCTTGATCCTGTTGACCCCCGTAATGTCCTTAAGATAGACAATCTCGGTGTGCTTGCCACCAAAAGTGCCCTTCTTGAGCACCTCAATACGGTTGGGGTAGATCTTGACGTCTTTATACCTACCCGAACCTTTGTCCTGGAATAGCAGCGTGTTATTGTCCATACGCGTCACTCCCGTGGGATTCGCTAAAACTGCCTCTATGGTCACATTTTAGTCACCGAAAGCCCCATGCGAAGATGTCAGACAGCACAGCAATTCGTGTCCGCGCGAGGCTTTAAACTAAATGCGATAAAGACGCATTCCACAAAAGGAAAGTGGGGCGACAGTGATGGGCGAACTGGTAAACCGTGGAGAATCGGCAATCGTGCCCGAAGGTTTTTACAAGCAGGTCTCCTCGATTCTCAACGCCGCTCGCGACAAGGCCTATACCGCCGTTAACTTTGCGATGGTTGAGGCATATTGGGAGATCGGCAAGAGTATTGTTGATGAACAGGGCGGAGAGGGGCGCGCCAAGTATGGAGAGGCGCTGCTCAAGGCCCTCGCAATCAGACTTACCAAGGATTTTGGTAAAAGTTTTGAAGCAAGAGAGCTGCGCAAAATGCGTCAGTTCTATCTTGCATTTCCAATTCGGGACTCACTGCGTCCCGAATTGAGCTGGACACATTACCGCAGGTTAATACGCATTCCTGACCCCGAAGCTCGCACCTGGTACATGAACGAATGCGCCGATTCTCGCTGGAGCACGCGTCAGCTCGAACGCCAGATCAACACCATGTTCCGCGAGCGCCTACTTGCCAGCAAGGACAAAGAGGCCGTCACCCAGGAAATCCAAGAGAGCGCCCCGGCTCGTCGCCCCGAGGATATCATCCGCGACCCATATGTACTGCAGTTTTTAGGTTTCTCGGACGATGCTACGTTTCGCGAGAGCGATCTAGAGCAGGCGCTCATCACGCATCTTCAGAAGTTCCTGCTGGAGCTTGGCCGTGGCTTCGCTTTCGAGGCGCGCCAAAAGCGCATCACCTTTGATGGACGCCATTTCTATATTGACCTTGTTTTTACAACTATCTGATGCGCTGCTTCGTGCTCATCGACCTTAAGACCGATGACCTTACGCATCAGGACCTGGGCCAGATGCAAATGTATGTGAACTACTACACGCGTGAGCTCATGAACGAAGGCGACAATCCGCCCATAGGCATCGTGCTCTGCGCGGACAAAAGCGATTCGATCGTCGAGTACACGCTGCCCGAAGACAACGACCAAGTGTTTACCGCCAAATACCTGCCGTATCTTCCAAGCAAGGAAGAGCTGGCGCGCGAGCTGAGTGCCGAGTACCGCGCCATCAACGAAGCGACTAATGGCGAAACGCAAGGGTAGCAGCACGTTGCGACCGAAACCACCGCAGCCGTCGCAGGCGCACCCGCGGTTGAGGCGCACGCTACGAAACAATACCGGTCATGGACGCCGGCAACGACATTCTAGCCGTGGCTGGCGAGCGTGACCTGACAGGCAAAAACGCGACCTTCGTCTGATGTGGGCCCATTGGCTGCCACAGAAAAGGGCCGGTTGCAGCCGGCCCTTAAGACACTTGCGTCTGCGTTGCCCGCGCTTCCGAAGTGTGACTAACTGAGGAGCGGGTTCCGCGGCACAACCTGATTTTGCCCAGCAAGGCGGCTCTTTTGCAGCCGCTCCACCGTTTATTTACATCTACCCCCTGCCAAACTACCGGACGGCAGCCCGCATGCCTGCGAGCCGTCCCATGCTGCGCTTCCCTACTTCCCAAAGATCGCAGCGAACAAGCCCTTGCGTTTGGGCTTCTCCCCTCGGTAGGAACCCTCGGCAACCGCTGCAACCTGGCGCGGTTGCTCGCCGCCTCCACGGCGCACGATCTGGTACAGAAACGGCGACTTAACGTATTTGACCTCGATGGGCGTGGCATGCACGGTGCTCTCACCGGACAGATGCAGGCTCGGGTTGAGCGGTGCCACGATATGCGTTTCGCGCTTGTCGCTAAACACCGCCGCGGCCGCGCGGCCCGTCTGTCCGTTTACGGCAATGCGCACCTGCTCGCCATCGCGGCTGTCCGTCGCCGGACGATCGACAAAGTAGACCGGCACCATCACCAGGCCATCCTTATGCTTGCGGGCCTTGCGCGCCCAGGTTCGGATGCTCTTTTTATTGAGCCCCAGTACGGCCTCGGCATCGTTGCCCGCAACGTCGAGCGCCAACTTATCAATGACCACCTGGTCCTTGGTAGATGCATCAACGGAGACGACGCGGAAGTCGCCTTCCTGCATGGCGGGATCGAACGGACCGACCTTGGCAAAGTCCCACGGCTCCAAAATGCCCATGAGGCGAACGTCCAGGTAGTTTGCCCTGGGGTATGCCCAGTCGAGCACCTCGTAGTACACCAGGGTTTCCTTGCTCAGGCCCTTGCCCGGGAAGCTCGCCATCATGCGCAGGTCCGCCAGCGCCATGGGGAAATAGAAGAGCATCATGTCGTTTTGGATCGCATCTTCCACGTCGTGCCCGGCAAAGGCATCCGGGTACTGGCGCACCAGCTGCAGCGCGTTGGCACGTGCCTGCTGCGGCGAGATTTCGCAGGGAATACCCTGATCCGGCACATACTCCGCACCCACGCCCATGGTCAGACGCTTGCTAAACGTCCCCGGCTTGAGCAGGTCGGCAATGCCGATCTTGTTGCCGCAGGACGGGCACTCAAACACGCGCTGGGTCGACTCGCCCTCAAAGGACGCACCACAGAAGGGGCAAGGAATACTCACATGCGTGGCCTCTTGGAACTCCTGCGCCGTGCCGCGATCCTCCCACAGCAGATGTTCCAGGACCGACTGATTGCGCCAGTGCGAATTGAAGAAATACCAGTCCGGGTCCTCCGGGCGCTCGAGTTGCGACACATGCGTGAGCTTGAGCAGTCCATCCACCACCGTCAGCGGCGTATGGCGAATGCCCAGGGCGCTCTTGGGCTCTCCGACGTCCGCCTGCCACGGAACGACCGTGCCGCAATAGGCGCACTCAAAGCTGCGCTTAGCCTGGTGCGAGTACATAGGGCCGCCGCAGTTTTGACATTTAATGGCAAACATCTCGTCCATGGAAACGTCCTCCTTTGCACAGGGGCTGTCGACATTAAGTATGTCGAGCAAGCAGGCACATGCCCATACCCATGTGGCCCAAAATGGACCACCCAGGCAGACGAGAAGGCTCGCTCGTTAGCACCGGCAGACTATTGCTGCATTTTCTGAGCATCGGTGCACGGCGCCCCCGCGCGAGCTACACTATCCCCTTAAACATGATTGTGAGGACGACCGCTATGCTATTTGTAAATCGGCTGGTACATACGCTTGTTCCCGGCAGCGAGAGCGAGCCGGTCGATGCATCTTGCCGCACCAACGCGGGCTTTTCCGCAAGCCTCGTCTGCATTGGCCTCAACATCACCCTGTGCCTGGCCAAGGGCATCGCGGGCCTGCTCGCCGGCTCCGTCTCCCTCATCGCCGACGCTTTCAACAACCTCTCCGATGCCTCGAGCAACATCGTGAGCCTGCTCGGGTTCCGCCTTGCCAGCCGCCCGGCAGACGAAGGCCACCCCTATGGCCACGGTCGCTATGAGTACCTAGCCGGCCTGTTCGTCGCCGTCCTGGTTTGCGCCGTCGGCATCAATCTGATCCTCGAGTCGGTCACTAAGATCATCAAGCCTTCCCCCACCGTGTATTCGGCGCTCTCCATGGCCGCCCTTGTTCTGTCCATGCTCGTTAAGCTCTGGATGGCAGCGTTCAACCGCACGCTGGGCGACCGCATCGACTCGGAGACGCTCATCGCCACGGCACAGGACTCCAAAAACGACGTCATCACATCGGGCTCGGTCTTGGTGGCGGCGCTTATTTCGCAGACGACAGGCTTTGACCTCGACGGCTGGGCAGGCCTGGGTGTGGGCATCTTCATCTGCATCAGCGGCATGGGCCTAGTGCGCGACGCCATCAGCCCGTTGCTGGGGCAAGCGCCCGACCCCAAGCTCGTCCAGGCAATCCGCGACAAGATCATGTCCTATCCGCAGGTTTTGGGCACACACGACCTGATGGTGCACGACTACGGCCCCGGTCGTCAGTTTGCCAGCGCCCACGTGGAGATGCCCGGCGAGGGCGACGCATTTGAGCACCACGAGATTCTGGACACCATCGAGCACGACATCAAGCGCCAGATGGGCATCGATATCACGCTGCACTGCGACCCCATCGCCACCACTGGCGACGACCTGCGCGGCTGGGTCAAGCGCGGCGTCATGCAGATCGATCCCGCGCTCTCCATCCACGACCTGCACGAGCACGACGGGTTCGTTTCGTTTGACCTGGTGCGTCCCGACGGCTTTGACATATCCGACGAGGAGCTGCTGGAGCTCGTCACGCGCATCGTGCACGAGCGCCGGCCCGACGTCTCATGCGTCGTCACGTTTGATTCGGGCTTTAGCTCGCCCGAGCGTCCGGCCGAGCAGCTGTAGCCCCGCTCCGCTCGTCCGCTAGTTTCCCTGCGCGCCCGAGATGCCGTTTTGCAGGGCGTTCCAGGCATCCGTCGCCATGCCGCCCAAGTTCTGCGCGGTATCGCCCAGGTTTTGTGCCGTGTCGCCCAGCTCTTGCGCCTTGTCTCCCAACTCCTGTGCCTTGTTGCTCAAGTCCTCCAGCGTATTGGAGCTCGAACTGTCGGTACCGCTTTGGCCGTCGGACGAGTTGCCCGAGCTGTTCTTGTGCGTGAGTTGAATTTCGAGGTTGCCGTTGTCGTTATAGTAGGCAGAAGTAACGACCCAGTTGGCATCGACGACGGGCGTTGAGCCATCATCAGTCAGGACCACGGCATTCGAAAGATCGGCGCCGCGCGACTTGAGGATCTTCTTGGCGTTGGACCAGTACTGCCCCGGGATATCGCTCAGATCGACGGCGCTAGACGAGGCGGACTCAGTTTGCTCGGCAGTGGTATCGGCCGTTGAACTCCCTCGCTTGTTGAGCATGCCCGACACGATGGCAAACACAACCGACAGCGCAAAGAAGATCGCCAGCACGATGAGGATCTTCTTGATCACGCTCGACGAACGCGACGGCTTCTTCTCCTCGTCCTCGCCATATTGCGGAATCGACTTGGGGTACTCGCGATACGGTTGGCGCGACTCGTAGCGAGGCTGCGCCGTGCGAGGCATATACGTCGTCTGCTGAGGCTGCGGAATGGGATTCTGCGGCAGGTCATCATAGGGATTCGGCGTCGAGGCGGCATAAGAATCCTGCGGCGCGTAATCAAACGGGTCCGGAGCTGCGTTGCTATAGGGGCCTTGCGAAGATGCAGCGTAAGAATCCTGCGCCGTGTCGCCATAGCCCATAACCCGGGTGGGCTCGACAGAAGGCTGCGTCGCGGCGGGGTCGGTATAACCGGGGTTGGGAACAACGCGGGTCGCATCGGCGCTATCGCCAGCCTGCGCGGAACCGTAGCCGCCCATCACGGTTGTCTTGTCCTGATCCATGCAACGATTCCTTTCCGTCGCGCGTGAGCCTCAAGTTATCCATGCATTCTACCCGCGCAAAAGCCTATGATGGACGGAGCCCGCCGGTATCTACAAGACATGCGCGGGCCTAAGGATCAAAAAGCCCCGCCGGGCCTTGTGGGCGCGGCGGGGCAAGCAAGCAGCTATGCGCAGCGAGCTTAGAACAGGCCGGTGATGTTGCCGTCGTTGTCGACGTCGATGTTCTCGGCCGCGGGGACCTTGGGCAGGCCCGGCATGGTCAGAACACTGCCAGTCAGTGCGACCACAAAGTGGGCACCGGCGGAAACCTTGAGCTCGCGCACCGTAATGCGGAAGTTCTCGGGAGCGCCCAGGGCCTTGGCGTTGTCGCTAAAGCTGTACTGCGTCTTGGCCACGCACACCGGCAGGTTGCCAAAGCCGTTCTCGCGCAGCTCGGCGAGCTGGCGCTTGGCAGCCGGCGTAAAGTCGACGCCGTCGGCGCGGTAGACCTTGGTGGCAACAGCCTCGAGGGCATCAGCGACATCAGCGCCGTCCTCATAGGCAAACTTGAGCTCGCTCGGCTGCTCAATCAGACGCATGACCTCATCGGCCAGGTCGAGCGCGCCCTCGCCGCCCTTGGCCCAGACCTCGGAAAGCTTAACGTTGACGCCGAGCTTCTGGCACTCGGACTCGATGAGCGCAAGCTCGGCCTCGGTGTCCGTCGGGAATCGGTTGATGGCGACCACGCAGGGCAGACCATAAACGTTCTGGATGTTGTCGACGTGACGCAGCAGGTTGGGCATGCCAGCCTTGAGCGCCTCGAGGTTCTCCTCGTTGAGGTCGGCCTTGGCGACGCCACCGTTGTACTTCAGCGCACGAGCGGTCGCGACGATCACGACGGCGCTGGGGCGAACGCCCGTCATGCGGCACTTGATGTCGAGGAACTTCTCGGCACCCAGATCGGCACCGAAGCCGGCCTCGGTAATGGCAACATCGCCAAAGCGCATCGCCATACGCGTGGCCATAATAGAGTTGCAGCCGTGGGCAATGTTGGCGAAGGGACCGCCGTGGACAAACGCGGGCGTGCCCTCGAGCGTTTGCACCAGGTTGGGCTTAAGCGCGTCCTTAAGCAACGCGGCCATGGCACCCTGGGCCTTGAGGTCGCGGGCACGGACGGGCTCGCCGGCAAAGCTATAGCCGACGACAATCTCACCCAAGCGTTCCTTGAGGTCGTTGATGCTCGTAGACAGGCACAGGATTGCCATGACCTCGGAGGCAACGGTGATGTCGAAGCCGTCCTCGCGCGGCACACCTTGGGCCTTACCGCCAATGCCATCGATAACATGGCGCAGCTGACGGTCGTTCATGTCGACGACGCGCTTCCAGGTGATGCGCTTAACGTCAATACCGAGCTGATTGCCCTGCTGGATGTGGTTGTCGAGCATGGCGGCCAGCAGGTTGTTGGCAGCACCGATGGCATGGAAGTCGCCGGTAAAGTGCAGGTTGATATCCTCCATGGGGATGACCTGAGCCCAGCCGCCGCCGGCAGCACCGCCCTTAACGCCAAAGACGGGGCCGAGCGAAGGCTCGCGCAGGGCCACGGCACTCTTGACGCCGCGACAACGCAGGCCATCGGCCAGACCGATGGTCGTGGTGGTCTTGCCCTCGCCCGCAGGCGTTGGGTTGATAGCGGTCACGAGGACGAGCTTGGCCTGGTGATCGGTCGGCTCGTTGAGCAGTGAATAGTCAACCTTAGCCTTGTCGAAGCCGTACGGAATCAGGTGCTTTACGTCGACGCCGGCGTTCTTAGCCACCTCGGTAATGGGCAGCGGCGTGACGGAACGTGCGATTTCGATGTCAGTAGGCATGGGCGGTCCTTTCGTTACCGAATGAGAAAAAGACCAATTCAGCATAGCACGGGCGCGCAATAGTAAAACGCCCATAACCGATGAACGGCGATATGTTTACCCGATGCCCAGCGATAGCCCAACAGCCCGCCAAAACAAAGCGCCCTAAACGGTAGGTTCAATCCCCAGGTGCTCAAAGGTGCGAAGGGTTGCCTGACGGCCCTGCGGCGTACGAATCATCAACCCGCATTGCAGCAAATAGGGCTCATAGACATCCTCGAGCGTGCCCGGGTCCTCGCCCACCGCGCTGGCAAGGGTCGTAAGTCCCACGGCACGACCGGAGAACGTCTTGGCGAGCGTCTCCAAAATGCGAATATCCATCCAGTCCAGACCGAGCTCGTCGATCTCGAAGAACTCGAGTGCCTGACGGCAGATATCGAGCTCAATGGGACCGTTGCCGCGCACCTGCGCATAGTCGCGCACGCGCTTGAGCAGGCGGTTGGCAAGACGTGGCGTGCCGCGCGAACGCGAGCCGATCTCGAGTGCACTGGGGTGGTCGATCGTCACGCCCAGGATAGTCGCCGAGCGCGTCACAATCTGCGCGAGCTCCTCGACCGTGTAGTAATCCAGGCGATATGAAATGCCAAAGCGGTCGCGCAACGGGCCTGTCAACATGCCTGAGCGGGTCGTTGCCGCTACCAGCGTAAACTTGGGAATATCCAGGCGAATCGAGCGCGCCGCCGGACCCTTGCCAATCACGATATCGAGGGCAAAGTCCTCCATCGCGGGGTACAGGACCTCCTCGACCGAACGGTTGAGGCGGTGGATCTCGTCGATAAACAGCACATCACCCGGCTGCAAGTTAGTAAGGATGGCCGCCAGGTCGCCCGTGCGTGCGATGGCAGGGCCACTCGTGGTCTTGATCTGAGCGCCCAGCTCGTTGGCGATAACGGTGGCCAGCGTGGTCTTGCCCAGGCCCGGAGGACCCGAGAAAATCACGTGGTCGAGCGTCTCGCCACGGCTCTGCGCCGCTTCGATCAACACGCGCAGGCTCTGCTTGATGTGCTCCTGGCCGCAGTAGTCGTCCAGGCGCTGGGGGCGCAAAGTGCGGTCGACATCGAGGTCCTCGGCCGTCAGCTCCGAGCCCACCATGCGCTCGCCGTGCGCCATGGATGCCGCCGGCGAGTTGCCGGGCGTCGCCCACAGGTCCTGAGAGTCATCGGCTTCCCACATCACGCATCCATTCCGAGTCGCTTAAGCGCCGCGCCGAGCAGATCCTCGACACGCATATTCTGACCATCATACCCGCTCAGGGCAACATCGGTCTCCTGCGGGCTAAAGCCCATGGAAAGGAGTGCCGCACGGGCATCATCAATCGCCGAAGGAGCGGCGGCGGGAACCGGCATCGCAACCTGGCCGGGAATCACGTCGACCGGCACAAAGCCCTTATCCTTGGCAAAGGTGCTCTTGAGTTCCAGGATCAGGCGCTGAGCTGTCTTTTTGCCCACACCGGGTACCTTGGCCATGCCCTTGTCGTCCTCGGCCATCACCAGCGAATACAGCTGCCCCACGGTATAGGTGGAAAGCACGGCGAGCGCCAAGCGCGGGCCAACGCCCGAGACGGACACGAGCCGGTCGAACATCGTGCGCTCATCCTTTGAGGAAAAACCGAAAAGTGTCATGGCGTCCTCGCGCACCTGCATACGCGTGTAGAGGCGGACCTCGCCGCCGGGCGTCGGCAACGTGGCCGCAGTGCTGCCCGAGATGCCGAGCTCAAAGCCAACGCCCGACACATCGACGACGGCAGAACTCATCGTGGACTCGACAAGCGTTCCGTGGAGCTGGGAAATCATCAGTATCCGGTTCCTCTCTGTTGATAGAACTCGCCACCGGTGAGGGCGCGGGTGCGGCTGAGGTTTACGTGGCATATGGCGCAAGCCAGGGCATCGGCGGCATGGTCGGGATGCGGGTCGTGGTCGAGCTGCGTGAGCGTGCGTACCATGTAGGCGACCTGCCGCTTGTCCGCGGCGCCGGTGCCCACCACAGCCTGTTTGATCTGCATGGGCGTGTACTCGCCAATCTCGAGCGCGCACTCCGAAAGCGCCACGAGCGCAGCACCGCGGGCATGCGCCGTGGGGATGGCCGAACGAACGTTGGCGCCAAAGTAGATGCTCTCGACAGCAGCCGTGTCGGGTCGATAACGCTCGACGACATCCTTAAGGTCATGGGCGATATGCGACAGGCGCACCGCGAGCGGACTTCCGGCACTGGTCTCGATGCAGCCGTAGGCACGGCAGCGAACCTCGCCACGCCGCTCCTCGATAATCCCCCAACCCGTATGAGCCAAACCGGGGTCGATGCCCAAGATAACCAAGCCAACCTCCCCTCGCCACAAGCACAGCGCAAGACAAGGCCCCGCGCATCATTCACGAACGTCTGTTCTAGAATAACACAACGGGGCCAAGATGCTTAAAGCAAGATTGCTTCTGCCCTAGTTCTGGCTAAAGAATGGGAACTGCCTCGGATCTACTGGCGGATGCGGCATCGGCGTGCCCTGGGGCCCACCCTGCGAGCCGCCCTGACCGCCCATCATCTTATCGATGGCGTCCTGAACCTCACCCTCGAACTTTTTCATTCCCTCGTGCAAACGACGCTGACCGTCCTCGGAGCGCAGCTCCTCCATCTGCTCGGGCGAAATACCCAGTAGCTCGCCCAGCACGCCCATCATCTCGTTTCGCACGCGCTCGCTCGTATCCTCGTCAGCAAAACGGCGCACCTCGGCGCGTGCCAGCGAATCGACCGACATACGCTCCTTGCCATTAAGCCCCAGGTCGGACCACGCGAGCATGTACGGCCAAGAGCGCTCGGCAAACGAGCGGGACGAGACGATCGGTGCCGTCGGCAACATGCGGCGGGCAGCCTCACCCTGTCGAACGAGCATCAGCAGCAGCGAGCAGGCCTCAGGCTTGCCAGCGGCCATCGGGATATCGTCGAAAGATCGATTGCGGTCCACGTGCGCCTCGAGCGCGCCATCGACCTCACCCGGCTCAAGCCCGCCGAGCAGCTGTGCCGCGCGATCGAGCATATCGACCGGACCGTCGAGCGTCGAGAGCGCCTGCGCCAGCACTCGCTCCATGCAGTCTTCCACCGCGTTGAGCGTCACGAGCTCTTGGGGCACCACGGAAGACGTGCGGTTGCGCACACGCGCCACAAACTCAAGCGTCGACAGGTACACATCGCCAAAGGGCGCGTAGTCGCCCTGATAGCCGCCGCAAAGCGCCGGCGCCGTCAGCGCGTACTCGGTTTTGGACAGCGGGCTCAGCGCCATCGCACCCAGCTCGAGCGCCGTGTCCTCCAGCATGAGGCCCAGTGTGCGCGAGCGCAGACGCTCGGCATCGCCCGCCGACACGTCGCGATCGAGCACACGCGCCGCATCCGGTGCATCGCGCTCGACAGTGCGAATGTGCAGACGCTCGGCGATGGCGCGGACGGCGGCACAGCGGGCAGCCTCGGCCTCTTCCTGCGCCGGCGTAAAGATACGGTTGCGCCCCAGCACCAGGCCAATCACATTGCGCGGGCCCAGAGCGTCGACGGCCAGCGCCGCCAGCAAAGACGACGGCAAGTCGCCCTCGAGTGCCACCACAGCACGCGACGCACCGTGGGCTCGGGCGTTGTCGCGCACGGCGAGCACCAGCGCCTGCCACAGCCACTCCTCGGAACGAAACTCGGGCAGTTCGTGATCTTCCAGGGCATCGAGCATCACGCCGCGCTGAATCTCCTGAACCAGGAGGCTCTCCTCAAAACACGGCGCCTGGGCCACCACGCGACCGCAGTCGTCGAGTACAAACGAACCACCGGTATACACCGACTCGTCATAGGCACCGACCGGCGCCATGCAGGCGAACCACACGCTGCGCTTGGATGCGATCTTGCGGTAGGCGCCGCTGCGAACGGCGGCAATGGCGGCAGTCTCGCGGTCGGTCATGTCAAACGCGTTGAATTGGAAATACGCAATGAGGTCAACACCGGTCGGCAGCATCTCGAGTTCGCGGTCCAAGTCAAAAATCACGGCGATGCGCACGCCGTCCACGTCGAACACCGGCGGCGCCCAACGCGTGTCGTTGTTCTCGCCACGCTGCAGGGCAATGCTCGAACGCGCCGGCACCACATGACCGTCCTTGAGCATCATGTAGTCGAGCAGCGGCTGGCCCTTAAACGAAACCGCCGCGGGCACAATGCAGATCATGTCAAGCTCCTGGATACGCTCGGCGACACCAGTCAAGCCGGCAAGCATGTCGTGCTCAAAGTCGGCAGCGCCCACCAGGCCACCGGGCATGGCGCCCATAAAGAGCGGAGCCGGAACGCACAGCACGCGCGCCCCGCGCTCGCGGGCCAGACGAGCCTGGTCCTCGATGCGGCCGCAAATGCCCTCAATATCACCCAGGCGCATATCGATCTGTGCAAGCGCGAGCTTCATGGCTCAGCCCTTTCCGTCGTAAACCATCGAAATCGTAGTAAAAGCGCCGGCCGCATAATGCAGTCGGCGCTTGCATGTGCATATGCTAGCTATGATACCCCGAGCGGGGGCGCGCTCCTAGAATGTCGCGGACCACAGCCCGTGCAGGTTGCAGTAGGCATAGACGGTACCGGTCTTGGAGCCGCCCGCGAAAAACGTCGCGGGTTTCATGCCGGGCTCAAGGTAATGGACCTCTAAGCGGCCCTCGGCCTCAAGGGCGATCCACTCAATGTAGTGCTCGGGCAGGCTGGGGTGCTCGACCGAGCCAACGCGGGCGCGAATCACGTGACCGTCGCGCTCGGTCTCGACAACAGGCACGTGCTTCTCGTGCGCCGCGTCCTCAGTGTTTGCGGTCAGTTCCGTGCAACCGGCAGGGGTCGCAACGTCGTCGCCAAGGGCGGCGATGAGCTTACCGTCGGGGTCCTTAAAGAATTTCGCCATGATGTTCTCCTTTGCTGATGTGCCAATGTTCTTGATGGTTCTTATGCCCAAAGGCAGACAAACCATCCACGGCATTGCAAATGAACACATAACGGATCAGGCAAGCGGTCGGGCCAAAATGCGTCGACCGTCCTGCCCGCTCCAGCAGTCCCACCCCGCGCGCGGCTAGCGACCGTCGCCGCCGAGCAGCGCCAAAACATCCTCGCGCGTGAACAGTGCCGACGAGATGCCGTCGCCGCCGAGCACGCTGTTGACCAAGTCGCGCTTGGACTCCTGCATCTGCATAATGCGTTCCTCGATCGTGTCCTTGGCGATGAGCTTGTACACGGTCACGGCATGTTGCTGGCCAATACGGTGTGCACGGTCAGTCGCTTGGTCCTGCGCCGCCACGTTCCACCACGGGTCGTAGTGAATGACCACGTCGGCAGCCGTCAGGTTAAGGCCCACGCCGCCCGCCTTGAGCGAAATCAAAAAGACCGGAACCTCGCCCGCTTGGAACTGCGCGACCATCTTGGCACGGCTCTCCTTAGACGAAGCGCCCGTGAGCTTAAGGAAGGCGATGTCCTCCTTGGCCAAGCGCTTACCGATGATATCGAGCATACCCGTAAACTGGCTGAACAACAGGATGCGATGCCCGCCGTCGAGTGCGCCGTACACGAGCTCCATGCACGTATCGAGTTTGGCGCTCCCCGCCTTGTAATCCTCGTAGTGTAGACGCGGGTCGCAGCAGATCTGGCGCAGCTTGGTGAGCTCGGCAAGCACCTTGAGCTTGTCTTTCTTAAACTCGGACGCCTCGCGGTGCTGCACCTGCTGGGCGATGCGGTCCTGGTTGGCCAGGTAGAGCTTGCGCTGCTCGCCGGTGAGCTGCGCCATGACCGTATCCTCGATCTTCTCGGGCAGGTCGGCCACCACGTCCTCCTTTACGCGGCGCAGCACAAACGGCGACACGAGCGCTTGCAGGCGGGCGGCACTGTCGCCCTCGGCATGCTCGACCGGGCTTTCGAAGCGCTTTGCAAACGATTCACGCGTACCCAGCAGGCCCGGCATCAAAAAGTCGAAGATGCTCCAGAGCTCGGATAGGCGGTTTTCGATGGGCGTGCCCGTCAGGGCAAAACGCACGCCGGCCGGCAGGCGCTTGGTGGCACGCGCCACCTGCGTGAGCGGGTTTTTAATGTACTGGGCCTCATCGAGCACCACACGGGCAAAGTCCTGCTCGACGTACTCGTCGATATCGCGGCGCATAAGGTCATACGACGTCACGACCACGTTATGCTCGGCCACGCCGGCGATCTGCACGCGGCGTTGAGCCTTGGCGCCCACGATGGCGCACACATCGAGCGACGGGGCAAAGCGCTCCAGCTCGGCGGTCCAGTTGTACACAAGCGACGCGGGGCACACCACAAGTGTGGGCTTAATGTCCCCCGCTTCCACACGCGCCAGGATATGTGCGGTCATCTGCAGCGTTTTGCCCAGGCCCATGTCGTCGGCCAAGATGCCGCCAAGGCCCAGGTGTTCGAGCGAGCCGAGCCACTGGTATCCGTCGACCTGGTAGCCGCGCATCGTTGCCTCGAGCGATGCCGGCACCGTAAAGTCCATCTTGCCGAGCGTATCCAGGCGCTCGACGGTGCGACGGAATGCAGCATCGCGATCGGCTTCGAGCGTGGGCGTGCGCGCAAGCATGCTGTCGACGAACAGGGTACTCGACGCGGGAAGCGACACGCCGTCGAGCAGGTCGACAGCATCGACCCCCAAATCCTCGGCAAGGCCAAACGCGGCGCGCGCTCCCTCGTCCAGGCGAATGATGTCGCCCGACGTAAGACGCGCAAACGTCTGGTGACGCTTGTAGGAGTCGAGGTAGATGGCAAGGTCTGCCGCCGAAAGCCCACTCGCGCCCAGCTCGACGTCGAGCAGGTTACTCTTGACGGTCGCACGCACCGAAAGCTTGGGCGCAGGGCGGACCGAGACCTGGCGCAGGCGGTCGCTGAGCATGACCTCGCCCAGCTCGGACAGGGCAGACAGGCCCTCGGTCAGCAAGCGGAACAGGCTCTCGTCATCGCGTTCCTCAAACGCCAGGCCGCCCTCGTAAAAGTCGAAATACAGGGCCGCCGTGTCCATGACGCGAAACTCTGCCACCTCGTCGCGCGGCGGCACGCCCGGGCGCTGCTCTTCGAAGGGACTGCCCGGAGCGCCCAGGCTAAAGAGATCTGCCGACCAGTCGCCGTAGGTAACCGTAATTTTGCAGGTCACGAGACCATCGTCGACGCCGATCGCCATGGCAAAGCCCGGCTCGGGCGCCACGGTATCGAGCGCAGCGGGCGCGGTAAGGTCGGTGTAGTCGCGCAAAATGGGCAGCGCCATACGACAGAACTCCCCCACCTGGTCGGCAGCGATATGGACCGGCGTGCGACAGGGCAGCAAACGCGATAGAAACGGCGCCGCATGCTGGGCAAACGCCACATCGGCGCGGCGCGCACGGCGGGTGTCGACCAGATAGGCAACGTCGCCCGAAGCAAAGCAGTATGCATCGGCCGGCAGGCGTAGATCGTAGCTGCCACCAGCCGCCGGCGCGATTTTGGCGGCAAGGAGCGGTGGGCGCTTAGACAGCGCCTCGTCCTCCCCTTGCGATGCTGGCTCAACCGCCACATCATAGGTGCGATGCGTCGTCGTCCCTCGCGACCAGGCGGGCTCAAAGGAGATGGTCTGGCCGCGCAGCAGGTCCAGCACATATACGATGCTATGCTCGGACAGCGGCAACTGACGCTCGGCAACAAAACCGCTACGGGCAAAGTCGTACGACGCCGAACGCGAGCTTGTGATGTCATCGAGATAGGCAACTGTCGTCACGACAAGGTTGAGCAGCTTTGTCGACACGTCTTCGAAGGCTTCGGGCGTATGGACAAACGTGAGCTTCTTGCCGTACGAGAACGTACCGCCTCGGACATAGGCGTCGGCCATGCCGTCGATATCCTTAACCACGTAGGACACCGAACCGCAGCGAATGCGAAACTCGAGCGCCCAGTTAAAGCGGTCGGCGAACAGCGGATTGTAGTACGGCACCAACGAAGGCTCCAACGCCGCTTTGGGGGCGTCGGGATCAACGGCACCGGCAAGCTTGCGGCGCATGCTCGCCAGCTCACCCATGCGCGCGTCCGAAAGATCGGAGAGCGCCGCCATGAGGCTGGGACTCGTGGGGACGGGTGCTGGGAAGGGAAAGTTGGGGTTGACGGCCGGCGCTTTGGGCGCGGTGCGCGCGGGCTGTTTCGGCTGCGCCGTAAACGTGCGAACCGGCGTGCGCAAACCTTCGACGGGCTCGGCGCCGCTGGCATCCAAATACGCCAGAGCCGTGGCAATGGCGTGCTTGCACATGCCGGGGTAACGATAGGCAGCGGGACAATCGCAATCGTAGTCGATTACCTCGTGCTCGTCCATGTCGAGCGCCACGCGCGTCTTGTACAGGTCGCCGCGCGAGCCGCGCACCGAGCCCTCAACCGTCACGATTTTGGAGAAGCGCGAGCCGCTGTCCTCAATCGACAGCACGGCGCCGTTGAGCATGAGCGAACGCCCCTTCATAAAGGTGCCGCTCAAAGCCGCCTCTTTGCGAAGCGCCTGCACAAACGTCCCCTGCGCCATCACTTCCTCCAATCCACACAGGGTAGCTAATTTGGGACGGGGCTATTTTAGCTACCCCTATATGTCGGTTGAGATGTATT
>CAUAJB010000043.1 GCA_958429225.1 uncultured Collinsella sp. | reverse complement strand
AGCCATTTTGCACTCCTCTATCTAGAACGTGGTTATACGGACAGCTCTTTTGGGAGCTACTCGGCAGCGGGAGCCTCGGCGGCAGGGGCGGCCATCTCCTCAGCGGAGATCTGCTCCTTGCCGGTGCCGGCCAGGACGGCGTCGGCGGCAAGCTCGCACATGAGGGAGACGGAGCGGATGGCGTCGTCGTTGGCGGGGATGCCGTACTCGACCACGTCGGGGTCAGAGTTGGTGTCCAGCAGGGAGACGACGGGAATGTGCAGGCGGTTGGCCTCGCGGATGCCGATCTCCTCGCGCTTGGAGTCAACCACGAAGATGGCCTGCGGCAGGGAGGTCATGTCGCGGACGCCGCCGAGGTTGGTCTGGAGCTTGGTGAGCTCCTTGCCCAGCACGGCCTGCTCCTTCTTGGGCAGGGTGGCCATGCGGCCGTCCTCGACCATGGCCTCGAGCTCCTCCATGCGGTTGATGCGGGAGCGGATGGTGACGAAGTTGGTCAGCATACCGCCGAGCCAACGCTGGTTGATGTAAGGCATGTTGGCGCGCTCAGCAGCGTTCTTGACGGCCTCCTGAGCCTGCTTCTTGGTGCCGACGAATAGCACGTTGCCACCCTTGGCGACGTTCTTGACGAAGGTGTAGGCCTGGTCGGCGTCGAGGATGGTCTGCTTGAGGTCGAGGATGTAGATGCCGTTGCGCTCACCGAAGATGAACGGCTTCATCTTGGGGTTCCAGCGACGGGTCTGGTGACCGAAGTGGCAGCCGGCCTCGAGCAGGGTGCGGATATTAATCTTGGTAGCCATGTTAAACCTCCTGTGGTTTGCCTCCGCGCGGGGTCATCCTCCAAAACCAACCCGGACATGTGCTACCAAAGCCCGGGCACCACGGTATGAAGTAGCCGCGCGTGCGTGATAAAAACATGTTGCCGTGAAGCAACCCGATGAATGATAGCAGGAATGCCTCTTCCTGCCAACCCGCAATCAAAACCACACACCTGAGTGCGGCGCGGGACGTCCCAGCCACTATTCGCCGCGGGGATGGGCTTGAGCCACGGCACGTTTAAGCCGATCGGGTGTGAGATGCGTGTAGATCTGCGTCGTGGACAGGCTCGCATGACCTAGCAGCTCTTGAACCGAGCGCAGGTCCGCACCGCCCTCGAGCAAGTCGGTCGCAAAGGTATGGCGCATCGCATGCGGGGCGATGTCAGCCGGAATGCCGGCGAGCGTCGCCAGCGTATGGAACCGCCGCCGAAGCATCGCGGCGCTCATGCGATTGCCGCGCGCCGATATAAGCAGCGGATGCGGCCCGGTAGCGAGGTCGCGGCGCTTTGCCCGAGCGAGCAACTCCGGCCTCCCCTCTTCAATATAGAGACGCGTCACATCGAGCGCACGACGATACAGAGGGACGATACGCTCCTTGCTCCCCTTGCCCCACAGGCGCAGCGTGCGCTCGGACCATGAGATGGATTCCACATTGAGCGCCGCAAGCTCTGAGATGCGGGCACCCGAGGCATAGAGCAACTCGAGCATCGCCGCATCGCGCAGTCCCGCGGGTGTTGAGGTATCAGGCGTCTTGAGCAGCGCCTCGACCTGCTGGGTCGTAAGGACGCCCGGCAGGTCACGCGGCAGCTTGGGCGACGCGATCGCCGAGACCGCATCGCCCTCGACAATCCCCTCGGCAGCCATCCAGCGATAGAGAGATCGGATAGCCGACAGGTGCGCCGCAAGCGTTCGGGGAGCCACCTGCTCACGCGAAAGCTCAGCAAGATAGCGACGAATGGTGCGCACGTCGGCAGCGAAAGCATCAATATCCTCGCGCTCGCACCAGGCAGCAAAGCGCTCCAGTCTCGAGCCATAGGCCGTCACCGTGTTGGGAGAAAGCCCCTCAACGCGTGCGATATAGGCGATAAAAGAGTCGACGGTGTCGTACAGGTCAAAGGCTATGACCGGTCGCCTCCAAACAAGTCGGAACGCGTGGCCAAGTAGGCATCGAGGGCCTCGAGCGCACGGTCCGCATAGGCCTGATAGCGGTCGCGCTTGCTGCGGCGCTTACCGTCCTCGAGCGGCGGCACCAGGCCAAAGTTGACATGCATGGGCTGATAGCCCACGGTGGCAGGATCGGTCGCATAGCCCACGAGCGCACCCAGGGCGCCCACGCGGGGCAACTCGACGGAATCGGCGCCGATAGCCTCTGCATAGGTGTTGAGCGCCGCGAGCAGACCGGTCGCCACGGCTTCCATGTACCCCTCGGTGCCGGTGATCTGACCGGCCAGGCGCACGCCGGTACCGGGCACGGCAAAGGTGCCATCGAGCACGTGCGGGGCGTCGACAAAGGTATTGCGGTGCATGACACCGTAGCGGAAGAACTCAGCGTTCTCCAGGCCCGGCACCATATGGAAGACGCGCTTCTGCTCGCCAAAGGTCAGGTTGGTCTGGAAGCCCACCAGGTTATAGGCGGTCTTCTCCTTGTTCTCGGCACGCAGCTGAATCGCCGCCCAAGGGCGACGTCCGGTACGCGGGTCGGTGAGGCCGACGGGCTTCATGGCGCCAAAGCGAATGGCGTCCTTGCCGGTGCGCGCAACCTCCTCGGCAGGCTGGCAGGCCTGGAACAGATCGCCGCCCTCAAAGTCCTTGAGCACCACGCGGTCGGCCGTGGTGAGCGCCTCGATAAAGGCCTCGTACTCCTCCTTGTTGAGCGGAGCGTTGAGATAGTCGCCGCTCCCCTGCTCCTCGTAGCGCGACTGCGAAAACAGCACGTCCATATCGAGCGTGGAGGCATCGACGATCGGCGCCGCGGCATCGAAGAACGCAAGGGCGTCGCCACCGACGAGCTTCATGACCTCTTCGCTCAGCGCCGGTGAACACAGCGGGCCCGCGGCAATGACCACGTGGCCCTCGGGGATCTGGGTGACCTCGCCGTGAACGACCTCGATATTGGGGCGGGCGGCAACCTCAGCCTCGACGAGCTCGGAGAATGTAACACGGTCGACCGCCAGGGCGCCACCAGCGGGAACAGCAGCGCGATGGGCGCAGTCGAGCAGGACTGAACCCATGCGCTCAAGCTCGGCCTTCAGCAAACCAGCCGCGGAATCCGGACGGGTCGACTTAAACGAATTGGAGCAGACGAGCTCTGCCAGGTGATCGGTATGGTGAGCCGGGGAGCTCACCTGGGGGCGCATCTCGCACAGCTTTACGGCAAACCCGCGGTCTGCCAGCTGGATCGCGCATTCCGAACCCGCCAGACCGCCACCGATAACCGTCACCTGATCGAACTGCATCTGCAAACACCTTTCTAATTGACACGTTTTCCATTGTGACCGAAGGGCGTCTGGGCGTGAAGGGCAAACTTGGAGGGCGCATACCTTCCATCCATCATGCGCTCGATAAGGCCCTCGAGTTCAAGCGAACCCAAGAGTTTGAGTACGCCGACAGCATCGAGTGAGACGAGCGCCGCGATGTCGTCGACCTTGAGCGGAGAGGCGATGAGCGCATGCATCACGGTCTGCTGTGTTGGATTCAGGTCGGCAATGCCGGGAGCATCGGGGCGCGAGTAGCGCAGGGTGCCGTATATGCGAGAGATAGCCATCTCGATGGACTCCTCGTCGACAATGCAGCAGGCACCGTTCGCAATGAGGTAATTCGTGCCACGCGACTCGGGCGATAGGATCGACCCCGGCACGGCAAGAAGTTCGCGCCCCAAATCCATAGCAGCCTCGGCTGTAGAAAACGTCCCGGAAGGCATACCCGCCTCGGATACAAAGAGGGCTTGCGACAGGGCCGCGATCACGCGATTGCGACGCGGAAAGGCAAACTTGCGCGGACCCATGCCCCACGGAGAGATCGACACGACCGCGCCGCCCGTATCGAGCGTGCGCGTAATAAGCCCCGCGCTCGAACGCGGGTAGACCACGTCGGCGCCCGTCCCCAGCACCACGACGTGTTTGCCGCCGGCGTTGACCGCAGCCCAACCCGAGGCCTGGTCACAACCGACTGCACCGCCCGAAACTACCGTCACTCCCGCCTCAACCGCCACCTTCGCCGCAAGCTCTGCCACGGCAAGACCATACGGCGAGGCCTTTCGCGCACCGATGATGGAGAGCGCGGGCGTCGAAAGCGCCTCGGGGTTGCCGCGCACATAGAGCGTCTGAGGTACATCAGAAAGCTCCAAAACGGTCTCGGGATACAACGCGTCACCTGGATGCAGCTCGAAGGTCCCCTCAGCCATCATTGGTCCCTCCTTCCCTGGTACATCGCCGCCTCGAGCACGTGGTCCTGCGTCACCTGCTCGCTCTCGGCGACATCTGCGATCGTGCGCGCAATGCGAACAAGGCGCACGATGCCACGCCCTGTGAGATGCGTGCGCTTCGACAGGCCGAGCACACACTTCTCCGCCGCATCATCGAGCTCAAAGGTCGAAACGACGCCGTCAACGGACCGTGTCTCGTCATCCTCGGCCTCGGCATCCGCATCGTCCATGCGGGATTCGCGCCAAGCGCGAAAGGCGCGACCGCGCACAACGTAGTCACGTAACTCGGCCGACGACATGCCCTCCGCACCCTCGATAATCACTTGAGGGTCGGGACGGGTCACATCGATCATCATGTCGATACGGTCGGCCAAAGGACCGCGCAGTTTAGACCGATAGCGCTCGACCATCGCCGCCGAGCAGCGACACGGCACCTCGCGATCGCCCAAAAAGCCGCAGGGGCAGGGATTGCTCGCAGCCAGCAGCTGAAAGCGCGACGGGAAGGTAAAAGCCCCGTCGACGCGTACGATCCTCACGTAGCCGCGCTCGATGGGCTGACGCAGCGTCTGCAGCACGCCAGTGGGAAACTCGGCAAGCTCGTCCAAAAAGAGCACGCCGCCATGAGCAAGGCTGATCTCACCCGGGTGCACCGGGCGCCCGCCGCCGATAAGGCCTGCGGTCGAAATACTGTGGTGGGGACTGCGGAAGGGGCGGTGCCCCGCCAACAAGCCATCAATGTTCTCACCCAAAACCGAATGGATGCACAGTGCCTCCTGCTGATCCTCAACGGAAAGCTCGGGCAGGATGCCGGTCATACGGCGTGCGAGCATCGTCTTGCCCGATCCCGGAGACCCGATCATGAGCAAGCCGAGTTCTCCTGCCGCCGCAAGCGCCATGCCGCGTTTAGCGACTTCCTGCCCCAGCACGTCTGCATAGTCGAGCTCGGGCTCAAAGGTCGCCTCGACACCCTCGGAATCCAAGTAGTGCCGTGCGGCATCGCCCATGCCATGAGCAAGCTGAGACAGATGGTCGATAAAGCCGCAATCTACGCCCGCGAGTGGCACATGCTGGTCGGACCTGCCGGCGATAAAAGACAGCCCCATGTCGCGAGCCAATAGCTGAAACGCCACCTCGCCCTTGACGGGAAGCACCGTACCGTCCAGACCAAGCTCACCTGCGATAAGGCAGCGATCGAGGTTGTCACGGGGAATCTGCTCATCGGCCGCTAGAACCGCGATGGGGATGGGCAGGTCAAAGCCGCTACCGGTCTTGCGGATATCGCCGGGTGCCAGGTTAACGGTAATGCCCGAGCGCGGGATCTCGAACCCGGCGGAGCGCATCGCGCAGCGAATACGACCGCGTGACTCCATCACCTCCATACTCGGAATGCCGAGCATCTGGATGCCCGGAACGCCACCGGCAAGCGAGACCTCGACCGTGACGTGAATCGCCTCGACGCCGCGGATGCAGGCCGCGTGAACGGCAAACGTCTCGAACGCCATCACGACACCTGCCAATCGAACGCGTTGTACTGATGCTCGATCTCGGCGATATGCCCGCCGCGGATGGTGACACCCACAGCATCGAAGCGAATCGCCTTGAGCGGATAATGCTCCATGAGATAGCAACTTGCGATGCGGCGGTAGCGGCGTTGCTTTTGGGCGTCCACGGCCTCCTCGGGAAAGACCCGCGTGGTGCAATCCAGCGAAACGCGTCTGGTCTTGACCTCGGCCATCACCACGACATCGTCGAGCTCATCGAGCAGCACCAGATCGGCCTCGCCCTCGGTGCAACGATAGCCCTGCTCCAGCAAGGTGTAGCCGCGCTCGTTAAAGTAGTCGATGGTGATCAGCTCGCCCAGCATGCCTAGCTCGCGGGGACTGAGTCCCTTGATAAACTCGGGCGTCATCGCCCCGGAGTCGAGCTCGCCGTTTTCCCAACGCTCCTTGAGCTGCTGCGTCTTGCTCTTTTTGCTTGCGGCACTCATGGGGTCTCCTTTCCCGCACACTGCATTGCCCCGATGATGAGGGCACCTTTCATGCGGGTAAGTACCGGAAGCAAACCAAAAGCTGACCAAATGCCAACAAAAAACGGGCCGTACGCAACAATCACGTTGCACACGGCCCGCTACCAGCAGGTTTATAAAACGCCAGGGGTCCCTGTCTCCACAATTGACCTAGAAAAGGCGCTCAGTCTGCAGAAAGTTTCCGCAAAAGCTCACGCGGTGCAGCGGACAAAGTCCATGTTTGCGAATCGCCTCGATGTGCTCGGGGCTTGCGTAGCCCTTCGACTCGGCTAGATGATACTCGGGGTACTCGGCGTCGTACTCGACCATCATCTCGTCACGCGTGACCTTTGCCATGATGGATGCCGCGGCGATACAGGCGATCTTGGCATCGCCCTTCACCACGTCGCGCTCATTGGGAACGGCGCCCAAGGGGTTGCCATCCATGAGGACGCAATCGGGCTCGAGCCCCGTATCGGCCACCGCACCCGCGACGGCAGCGCGGATGGCGCGGGCCATGCCCATATCATCGATATCCTTAGGCGCGATATGGCAAAAACCGATCGCCGTCGCCACCTCGGCAATCTTCACTGAGAGCAACTCGCGGCGCGCCGGCGTGAGCTTTTTGGAATCGTTGATGCCCCAGACACGCGGCTCCATAGGAAGGCAGACAGCGCATACCGTCAAAGGACCGGCCACCGATCCGCGACCCACCTCGTCGACACCAACGACCACCCCATCGCCGCCAAGCTCACGCATAAGCTCGTACATGTCATTGACGCGCTCGCGCTCGGCAAGCTCTTTGGCATGGCGTTTGAGGGCGCGTTCGCAAGCCTTGATCACCTGCTGGCGCGGGTCCTCGCGATAATGCTCCACGAGGGCGGGAATCTCCTCAAACGTAGCGCTCGCCAACTCACCGGCAACCTGCGATGCCGAAACCGAGCTCGTCATGTTGGCCATACCAGGCCCTCCTTGCATGCAAATCAGATAAAAAGAAGGGCCACCCGAAGGTGACCCTTGTGTCCAAACGAGTGGACAGACGCTGCGATCTTCTTAGCGCTTCTCGGGGATGCGAGCAGCCTTGCCCACCTTGTCGCGGAGGTAGTACAGCTTGGCGCGACGGACGCGACCATGACGAACGACCTCGAGCTTGGCGATCTTGGGGCTGTGAAGCGGGAAGGTACGCTCAACACCGACACCGAAGGACATCTTGCGGACGGTGAAGGTCTCGCGGGCACCGGCGCCGGCCATGCGGATGACGTCGCCCTGGAAGACCTGGATGCGCTCGCGGTCGCCTTCCTTAATGCGGTAGTGAACCTTGACGTTGTCGGCGACGCGAACCTGAGGAATGTCCTCGCGGATCTGCTGACGCTCGATTGCGCGGATGTAATCCATGTGCAATTCCTTACTCTTCTAGAGGTGCCGTACCACCTTGGCCGGCACGTAGTTGAACAAACGTATTCGAGTATACACGCGCGGGTTTCTGCTGCAAGAACAATTTTTTACGCAGACAAAAAGACAAAACCCGCACATGATAACCGCCCGTCTCACGAATGAGACGGGCGGCATGAAGGGGGCTACGCTAGGCGTCTAAACCCAAAACGTTAGGCGGAACGCTTGGCCTCGAGCTTGGCCTGAGCGGCAGCCAGGCGTGCGAGGGGCACGCGGTAGGGCGAGCAGGACACGTAGTCCACGTCGGCCACGTTAAACAGGCCCTTGATGGACTTGGGGTCGCCACCGTGCTCACCGCACACGCCAAAGTGCATGTCGGGGTTGGTGGCGCGGCCCTTCTCGACGGCCAAGCGCACCAGTTCGAGTACCGCCGTGTCGATGGTCTCGAAGGGATTGTCCTTCAAGATCTTCTTATGCATGTACAGCGGGATGAACTTGGCCTCGGCATCGTCGCGGGAGAAGCCGAAGGTGGTCTGGGTGAGGTCGTTGGTGCCGAAGCAGAAGAAGTCTGCGTAATGGGCGATCTCGTCGGCGACCATGCAGGCGCGCGGCAGCTCGAGCATCGTGCCCACGGGAATATTGAGCTCGACGCCCTCTTCGTCGGAAACCTCTGCAATCACGCGCTCGATAACCTCGCGGGTCTGGACATGCTCCGCCGTGATGGAAACGAGCGGAACCATGATCTCGGGGCGCGGGTCGACGCCTTCCTTGATGAGGCGAGCGGCAGCCGTGGCGACGGAGCGGACCTGCATGAGCGGCAGATCGCTAAAGACGATGGACAGGCGCACGCCGCGTAGGCCGAGCATCGGGTTGGACTCGACCATGCCGTCGATACGACGCAGGCGGGCGCGCAGGACGGCAAGCTCTTCCTCGCTGGCGCCAGCGGCTTCCTTCTTGGTGATGGCGACCTCGAGCTCGCGAGGATTATCCAGGAACTCATGAAGCGGCGGATCGAGCAGGCGGACGACCACATCGCGACCGGACATGGTCTTGAACATCGCCAGGAAGTCCTCGGTCTGAACCTTGAGCAGGTCGGCCAGGGCCTGCTGCTTCACGGCCTCATCGTCAGACAGGATAAAGCTCTGGATGATGTTCTTGCGGTCGCCCAGGAACATGTGCTCGGTGCGGCACAGGCCGATGGCCTCGGCGCCAAACTCGAGCGCGAGCGCGGCATCCTCGGGGTTGTCGGCATTAACGCGCACATGGTTGGCATGGCCACCGGTCTCGTCCAGGCGAATCTCGTCGGCCCAGGATAGGATGGTGTCCAGATCGCCGGTGAGCTCGGCGGAGACCAGGTCAACGGCGCCGTCGACGACGATACCCTGGGTGCCGTCGATGGAGATAACGTCGCCCTCGTGCAGCACGCGGTCGCTGCCCTCGATGCGCACGACCTTCTCGGCGGCGTCGATATGGAAGCGCTCGACACCGCAGACGCAGGGCGTACCCATGCCGCGGGCGATAACGGCGGCATGGCTCGTCTTGCCACCGTTGCTGGTCAGGATGCCCTCGGCGGCTACCATGCCCTTCAGGTCATCGGGGTTGGTCTCCCAGCGAACCAGAATGACCTTGTGGCCCTCGTTGGCGCGCGCGACGGCGTCGTCGCTCGAGAACACGACCTCGCCCACGGCGGCACCGGGGCTGGCGTTCAGACCGCTGGCCAGCGTCTCGTACTTCTTGGAGGCGTCAAACTGCGGGTGCAGGAGTTGGTCGAGCTGCGCGGGATCGATGCGGCTCACGGCCTCCTCGCGGGTGATCAGGCCCTCCTCGACCATTTCGATAGCGATGCGCAGGGCGGCGGTGGCGGTGCGCTTGCCCACGCGGGTCTGGAGCATCCAGAGCTTGCCCTGCTCGATGGTGAACTCGATATCGCACATATCGCGATAATGATCCTCGAGCGTCAGGAACACGCGCTCGAGCTCCTCACCTGCGGACTCGAGGCCCGGGGTGGTCTTGAGGTCGGCAATGGGCTCGGTGTTGCGGATGCCGGCGACGACGTCCTCGCCCTGGGCGTTAACCAGAAAATCGCCGTAGAACTCCTTAGTGCCATCGGCCGGGTTGCGCGTAAAGGCGACGCCAGTCGCAGAGGTCTCGCCCTTGTTGCCAAAGGCCATGGCCTGCACGTTGACGGCGGTGCCGAGGTCGTCGGAAATGCCATGCTGCTTGCGGTAGATGCAGGCACGCTCGTTCATCCAGCTGCCAAAGACGGCCTGGATGGCAAGACGCAGCTGAAGCTCAGGGTCGTGCGGGAAGACGGGCTTGCCATCGACAACCTCGAGCTCGGGGTACAGGGCGGCCTCGACGTTCTCGGAGAAGATCCCCTTGAAGGTCTCGACGAGCTCCTGCAGATCCTCGGCCGAAAGCTCGGAGTCGACGCGGACGCCAGCGACCAGGCGTGCCTGGGTCAGCGCGTTCTCGAACAGGTCGGCGTCAACGCCCATAACGACATTGGAAAACATCTGGATAAAGCGGCGGTAGCTATCCCAGGCAAAACGCGGGTTCTGCGTCTGCGCGATGAGGCCCTGGACGGAATCGTCATTGAGGCCCAAGTTAAGGACCGTGTCCATCATGCCGGGCATGGAGAACGGAGCGCCCGAACGAACCGACACAAGCAGCGGATCGGAGGCGTCGCCGAGCTTCTTGCCGCAGCGGGCCTCGAGGTCCGCCTCGGTGGCAACGATCTCATCGAGTGCGCCCTCGGGCCACACGTTGCCGGCACCGGAGTACTCGACGCAAGTCTGGCAGGTAATGGTAAAGCCACCGGGAACCGGCAGGCCGATGCGGCTCATCTCGGCAAGGTTAGCGCCTTTGCCGCCAAGCACGAAGTTCATGGACTTGTCGCCCTCGGTGACACAGGTGCCCTGGGCGTCGGTTCCAAAACGGTAAACCCTCTTGCAATCGCTCACGATGCTTCCCCTTCCATGCGCTTACGCGCACGACCGTGGTAACGAATCGACCCGTCAGATGCGGGCCGTGAGGGAACTATACGGCGGGTTTTGAGCGGGCTTAAGCAGAGGATGCGCGGTTTGGTAAACGTGCTAAAACTGGCGGTAAACGGTAGGTAAAGGTGGTTACCTTATGAAGAGACCACTTCAATAAACTTGCAGGTCAAATGCAAGTAATTTGCTAAATCGCTTTACCATTATCGTGCATTATTTTTAGTTAGTCTTTTTAGACGGGGCTTTTTAGCTACCCCAATAAGCTAGCTTTGTTGGGCTCGACGGGCGGCGCGGCGGGCACGGGCTTCTTGGATTTCCTCCAAGTGGTTAATGATCTCGGCAGCGCTTTCCTCGATGGCCTTGCCGTCGGTACGCACCACAAAGCAGCCTAGGCGCTTCATGAGCGCACGGGCTTCCTCGAGCTCGCTGTGCACGCTCTCAGGCTCGGCATAGGAGCCGGCAACGGCACGAGCGTAGTCATCGCCCAAGCGGCTATCGCGAATTTCGGAAATCACATCGACGGTCGAAATCAGGCCGAACAGGCGCATCGGGTCGACCTCGTAAATCGACTTGGGCGGCTCCATGCCATGCGCCAGTGGGACATTGGCGACCTTGTAGCCCTGATAGGCCAAATACATCGACAGCGGCGTCTTGGACGTGCGCGATACGCCCAGCAGCACGATATCGGCACCCGACAGATCGTCGCAGCCGCGCCCGTCATCGTGCTCAACGAAATACTCCATGGCCTCGATACGATGGAAATAGCGGTCATCGGTCTTGTGAATCACGCCCGCAACGCCCTTGGGCGGCACACCGATGAGCGACGACAGCACGGCGAGCGTCGGGCCGATCAGGTCGACCGAACGGATATGCAGCATGCCCAGGTAATCGAGCACACGGGCGCGAAGCGCCGGATCGACAATGGTGTGGAACACGGCAATATCGCGATGATCGGCATCGACGCGCGGACCCACAAACGACTTGACCTGCTCCACCGAGTTCACCTTGGGCAGGCGCAAGAGACGAAAAGCCCCTTCATCAAATTGCCCGGACGCCGCAAGCACCACCTCACAAGCGGTATCACCGAGCGAGTCGGAGATAACGATAACGGTGGGACGAGCGGTGACCGGGCAATCCATGCGGGGCTCCTTTTGCGCTTATGCGCAGGCTGGCTTACTTTTTGCGAGCAAGCTCACCGATGTTTGCGATGCCGGAGAAAACGGCCTCGAAGCGGTTGAGCAGCTTAAGGCGATTATCGCGAAGCTGCTCGTCCTTGTCCATGACCATGACCTCGTCGAAGAAGCGGTCGATGGGGGCGCGCAGGGCGGCAAGGGCGGCAAATGCGGCCGGGTAATCCTCGGCAGCAAGGGCGGCGTCGACAGCGGTCTGAGCAGCCTCGGAGGCATCGGCAAGCGCGAGCTCGACCTCGCCCATCAGGGCGCGGTCGTACTCCGCGCCCAGCTCGGGCTTGGAGATGTGCGCGGCGCGGGCATAGGCGGTCGCCAGGTTATCGAACGTCTCAGCGTCGTTCTTGCGGGCCTCGTCGAGGGCGGCGCAGCGGGCGAAGAAGACGGACGGGGCGATGATGTGCACCGCGGAGACGGCGGCAACGGTATCGGCCGGGATCTTTTCGTCGCGGGCCATGCTCACCAGACGGCCGTGGAAGAAGTCGCGAACCTGCTGAGCGACATCGGCGGCGTCGAACTCGATACCCTGCTCGCTATAGAGCTCAAGGGCAAAGTCGATAAGCGACGTGGGATCGATCGGCAGACGGTCGCGCAGGATGTTGATGATGCCGATGGCGGCGCGACGCAGCGCGTAGGGGTCGGAGGAGCCGGTCGGGGGCTCGCCGATGGCAAAAATACCGGCGATGGTATCGAGCTTGTCGGCGCAGGCCACGATGCAGCCAGCGGTGCCCTCGGGCAACTCGTCACCGGCAAAGCGGGGACGATAGTGATCGCGGATGGCATGGGCGACCTCGTCATTCTCCCCCATCGCGGTCGCGTAATAACCGCCCATCACGCCCTGCTGGCTCGTGAACTCGACGACGGCGTTAGACACCAGGTCGGCCTTGCACAGGTGCGCGGCGCGAGCAGCGTCGGCGGCCAGGTGGGCGCCCAGATGGGCCTCGCGAGCGATGGCAAGCGCGAGTTGCTCAATGCGCTCGGACTTGGCGAGCACGCTACCGAGCTTCTCCTGGAAGGCGACCTTGGCCAGACGCTCGCGGAACTCGTCGAGGGAGATCTTCAGGTCCTCCTCGTAGAAGAACTTGGCGTCGTCCAGACGGGCGCGCACGACGCGCTCGTTGCCGTCAATCACGCGCTCGGCATTCTCGGGCTTGCTGTTGGAAACGACCACGAACTCACGCGTGAGCTTGCCCTCGCCGTCATAGATCGGGAAGTAGCGCTGGTTGGTGAGCATGGACTCGCAGATAATCTCGTGCGGGACCTTGAGAAACTCCTCATCGAAGGTACCGACGAGCACCGTCGGCCACTCGCAGAGGTTAATGACCTCCTCAAAGACCTTCTTGGGCGTATCGACATGGCAGCCGGGACGGGCAGCCTCGACCTCGGCGATACCGGCGAGGATGGCCTCACGACGACGCTCGGCAGAAAGCACACCGGCGTCCTCGAGCACCTGCTCGTAGACGGCGGGGCTGGCGACCACATGGTCACCGGGGCCAAGCACGCGATGACCACGCGTGGTGTTGCCACTCGTCACGTCGGCAAACGACACGGGCACAACGTCCTCGCCCAGAAGGCAGCAGATCCAGCGGACCGGACGAACAAAGGTCGCATGCTCGTGACCCCAGCGCTGAGAGCGGTAGTTGGGCCACTGCAGGCCAGCGATAGTCTTCTCGCACAGGGCCGTCAGGATCGGGGTGGCCGGGGCGGAAGGGATGTTCTTCTCGGCAAAGACGTACTCACGGCCGTCGGTGTCCTCGCGACGGACCAGATCCTCGGCAGCCACACCGCACTTGCGGGCGAAGCCCTGGGCGGCCTTGGTGGCGTTACCGTCGGCATCGAAGGCGATGTTGGCCGCGGGGCCGCGCTTGACCTCGTGAACCTCGTCGGTCGCGGTGGCGACGTCAGCAACGAGCGCAGCCAGGCGGCGCGGGCTCGAGATCACACGGACCTCGCCGTGGGCCAGACCGGCCTCGTCGAGACCCTTGGCGATCATGGTGCCAAGCTGCTTGACGGCATTGTTCAGCGGTGCGGAGGGCATTTCTTCCGTACCGATCTCAAACAGGAAATCCTTAGCGTCTGCCATGGCTTACGCCACCTCGCCTTCCTGATCGGCATTCTCGTTGACTCCGGCGACCTCGGCCATGTAGGCCTCGCAGCACGCCTTGGCGACGGCGCGGACGCGCAGGATGTAGTTGGCACGCTCGACCGCGGACAGGGCGCCGCGAGCATCGAGCAGGTTGAAAGCGTGGCTGCACTTCATGACGCAGTCATATGCCGGCAGCGGCAGCTTGCGCTCCAGGCAGGAATGGCACTCGGCCTCGTAGTCGTCAAACTTCTGACGCATCATCTCGACGTTGGCGACCTCAAAGTTATAGGCACTGAACTCGCGCTCGTTCTCGAGAAACACGTCGCCATAGGTCATGGGCGTGCCGTCGGGCAGGTAGCTCCACACCAGGTCGTAGACCGAGTTAACGCCCTGGGCGTACATGGCGATACGCTCCAGGCCGTAGGTGATCTCGACGGGCACGGGGTCGACCTCGATGCCGCCCACCTGCTGGAAGTACGTAAACTGCGTGACCTCCATGCCGTTGAGCCAGACCTCCCAGCCAAGGCCCCAGGCGCCGAGCGTCGGGCTCTCCCAGTCGTCCTCGACAAAGCGGACGTCATGGTCGTTGGGGTCCAGGCCAATGGCGGCCAGCGAACCCAGGTAGAGCTCCTGGGCGTTGACCGGCGAGGGCTTGATGAGCACCTGGAACTGATAGTAGTGCTGCATGCGGTTGGGGTTCTCGCCGTAGCGGCCGTCGGCGGGACGGCGGCAGGGCTGTGCATAGCAGGTGCGCCACTCGGCGGGACCGAGCGAGCGCAGCGTGGTCGCGGTATGGAAGGTACCGGCACCGACCTCGGAGTCATAGGGCTGCATGATGACGCAGCCCTGCTCGCCCCAGTACTGCTGGAGGCGCAGGATGATGTCTTGGAAGGAAAGCGATGAAGCGTTCATGCCTCTAATATCCCCTCGTCGAAACGATTACACGGTTAGGTACTGTACTATAGCGGTTTTTAGTCGATAGCGCCGATGCGGTTGAACGGCCAGTAGCGCACAAGCGCCACTGCGATCAAATCAGAGCGATCGACGGGACCAAAATAACGTGAGTCGGCAGAGTTTTCGCGATTGTCGCCCATCACCCACACGCACCCGTCGGGAACCGTGTAGGGATAGCTTACCTGAGCGCCGGGCGCTTGGACCGAAAGCGGCCAGCTCATGCCCGTCGTATAGTCCTCGTCGAGCGCTTGGCCGTCAACGACCACCTTGCCATCCTGCAGGTCGACCGTCTGGCCGGCCGTGGCAATAACACGCTTGACAAGAACATCATGCTCGGAGGTGCCATCGGGGTTGTGAAACACCACGATATCGCCCTGCTTGACGGGCTGACCGAGCTCGAGGCTCACCTTTTGTGCCAGGATCTGGTCGCCAATCTCGATCGTGGACTCCATGGAGCCGGTGGGCACCACAAAGGGCTCGACCACAAACGAGCGAATCAAGAAGGTGGCGACCAGTGCGATCGCGATGACCGCGATCCACTCAAAAGCGCCCCTCAACGCGGAATGCTGCGATGGAACCATTCTCACTCCTCGCTCTGCGAATACGAAGCGTCCAAAATCTCCTGCGCGTAAGCGCGCTCCTCGGGCGTGAGCCGCGCCGTCTCGATCAAGTCGGGACGCCAGCGGCAGGTGCGCTCGATGGCGTTCTTGCGACGCCAGACATCGACCTTGGCGTGATCGCCGCTCACAAGCACCGGCGGCACGCCCTCGCCGTTGAACTCGGCGGGGCGGGTGTACTGCGCGTACTCGAGCAGTCCTCCGTCTTCGGCGGTCGAGAACGACTCGTCGACGTTGCTCATCTCGTCGCCCAGGGCGCCGGGAATCAGGCGTACGACGGCATCGGCAACGACCATAGCGGGAAGCTCGCCGCCCGTAAGCACGTAGTCGCCGATCGACAGACGCTCATCGGCATACGCATACGCACGCTCGTCGACGCCCTCGTAGCGACTGCACACAAACAACAGGCGCTCACTTTTGAGCAGGCGCTCGGCCACATGCTGCGTAAAGGGCTCGCCACAGGGGGTAAAGAACACCACAGTGGGCTTGGGACCCTCTGTGCTAATGGCCTCGATGGCCTCTGCGATAGGCTCGACCTTCATGAGCATGCCCTGCCCGCCGCCGTACGGCTCGTCATCGACGGTACGATGGCGGTCGTGCGTCCAGTCGCGCAGGTTATACGCCTTAAAATCAAAAAGGCCGGCCTTGCGGGCGCGGCCCAAAATCGACGTGGACATGACGGGCTCAAACATCTCGGGAAAGACCGAAAGGGTCTCAATCAGCATGTTTTCCTCCCTACTTGTCCATATCGATAAGGCCGTCCATCACGTGGACGGAAATTGTTCCTGCATCGGGAAGATCGAGCACGACCTGCTCGATCACGGGAATCAGTACCTCGCCGTACCGATCACCCTCGACAACCCAAACATCGTTAGCGGGCGTCGACATGATCTCGACGATCGTGCCGAGCGAACCGAAGCGCTCGTCGACCACCTCGCGACCCATCAGGTCGGTATAGGCAGCGTCGAGCGAATCGAGCTCAAAATCGTCACGATTTGCCAGCACGTAGCATCCCGTGATGCCCTCGGCGGCCGTCAAGTCGTCAATGCCCTCAAACGAGACCAGATCGCCATCGCCCGTATCGGTGACGGACACGACCGTGCAAAAGCGGTCGCGCTTGAGCGCCGGCGGCGTCAGGGCGACGCGCATACCCGGCTCTAATACAGAAGGAAGCCCCCGCAGCGGCTGCGCGAGGACCTCCCCCTTCCTTCCGTGCGGCTTGACCACACGGGCGATGTTTTTGTACTGGGACCTCAAGGTCCTAGCCCAGAACCTCTACCTCGACAGCAGTGTCGAGGCGAGCGGCCAGCGCACGGGCGAGCGTGCGAATGGCCTTGATGGTACGGCCACGACGGCCGATGACCTTAGCGACGTCATCCTCGGCGACCGAAACCTCAATCGTAGAGGCGTCATCACCATCGATGACCTCAAGGCTCACGGAATCCGGGTCGTCGACGATCTGAACAACGAGATATTCGACGAGATCGGCGATGCGATCTGAGAGCATTGCCTCACCCTCGAGCTGTGCAGCGTCAACCTCAGGCACGATTTACTCCTCGGCGCCCTCAGCGGCCTCAGCGGCAGCCTTAGCGGCCTCGGCCTCTTTGGCGAGCTGCTTCTTGGACTTCTTGACGACGGTCTCGGTCTTCTCGCCCTCGTTGGCGGCCTTGACCAGAGCGGCGACGGCGTCGGTGAGCTGAGCGCCCTTGGACTGCCAGTCGGCAATCTTCTCGAGGTCGAGATTGATGGTCTTGGGGGCGGTCATCGGGTTGTAGCGGCCAACCTCCTCGATGATACGACCGTCACGCGGGGCGCGGGAATCGGCGACGACGACACGGTAGTACGGACGCTTCTTAGCGCCGTGACGAGCAAGGCGAATCTTGACTGCCAAAGGAAACTCCTCCAACCAAGCAGCTTTAGGCTGCAACTACAAACAAACAGTTGAACATAATACGCCATCGACGCGGGCAGGTGAAGTCCGTGAGACCAACTTCTTCGGTGTAGTCGAGGGCAAATCCATATCTTAGACAAGAATTCGGGATTTGCAAGCACATACACGCACCCCACATGAGCTGCGCGGTATACTCATGACATGGAAAGACGCGAACATACATACGGTTATGAGGATGCCATGGGCGTCACACCGCCTCCCTGGACGGGCCCGGCGGTGGGTCTGATGGACCTTGATGCGTTTTTTGCGAGCGTGGAGATGCTCGATCATCCCGAGTGGCGCGGCAAGCCGCTCATCGTGGGCGGAGACGCCGATTCGCGTGGCGTCGTGTCTACGTGTTCGTATGAGGCACGTCGCTTTGGCGTGCACTCTGCCATGGCCTCGGCCGAGGCGCGGCGCTTGTGCCCGCAAGCCATTTGGACGCACGGGCACTTTGATCGCTACCGCGAGGTGAGCGCGCAGGTCATGGCGATTCTTGCCGAGGAGACGCCGCGCGTTGAGCGCGTATCCATCGACGAAGCCTTTATCGATATCACACCGGGTCGCTTTGCGCCCGAAGACCCGCTGCTGGTTGCGCGGCGTATAAGCGACCGCGTGGCAGCGCTGGGAGTGACGTGCTCCATTGGCGTGGGCTGCAACAAGACGGTCGCAAAGATCGCAAGCGAGCGGGATAAGCCGTTTGGGTTGACGATTGTGCGCCCCGGAACCGAGCAGCGCTTTTTGGCCGCGCTGCCGGTATCTGCCATGAGCG
>CAUAJB010000042.1 GCA_958429225.1 uncultured Collinsella sp. | reverse complement strand
ACACAAGGTCAAAGGCGGCACCATGATCCTCCTGGTCGACAAGATCGAAAAAAGCTTCGGCGCGCGCGTCCTCTTTAGCGGCGCGTCCTTCCAGATCAACCCCGGCGAACGCTTTGCGCTCGTGGGACCCAACGGCGCCGGCAAAACCACCATGCTCAAAATCATCATGGGCATCGACAGCCCCGACGCCGGCCAGGTCCAGTACGCCAAGGACTGCCAGGTGGGCTACCTAGAGCAGGAAACCAACCTGGAGCACAAGGACACCGCCATCCTCGCAGAGGTCATGGCGGCGGCTAAGGAAATCCGCCGCATGGGCGAGCGCGCCAACGAGCTGCAGGCCCAGATCACCGAGCTCTCCGAGCAGGGCAAGGACGTCGATGCACTCCTCAACGAGTACGGCCAGGTCCAGGACCGCTTTGAGCACCTGGGCGGCTACGAACTCGAGAGCAACGCCCGCAAGATCTTGTCCGGCCTGGGCTTTAAGGTCACCGACTTTGAGCGCCCGTGCTCCGAGTTTTCGGGCGGCTGGCAGATGCGCATCGCGCTCGCCAAGCTCTTTCTGCGTCACCCCGACCTGCTGCTTCTGGACGAGCCCACCAACCACCTGGACCTCGAAAGCGTCCAGTGGCTGCGCGGCTTTATCGCGAACTACGACGGCGCCGTCCTCATCGTCAGCCACGACCGCGCCTTCATGGACGCCTGCGTCGACCATGTGGCCGCGCTCGAGAACCGCCGCGTGACCACCTACACCGGCAACTACAGCAGCTATCTCAAGCAGCGCGAGGACAACCTAGAGCAGATGCGCGCCAAGCGTGCTGCTCAGGAGCGCGATATCGCCCACATGCAGGTCTTCGTCGACAAGTTCCGCTACAAGCCCACCAAGGCAGCCCAGGCCCAGGAGCGCATCCGCAAGATCGAGCAGATCAAAAAGGAGCTCGTTATCCTGCCCGAGGGCCACAAGCACATCGACTTTAAGTTCCCCGATCCGCCACGCTCCGGCGATATGGTCGTGGGCCTGGAGGGCGTCTCCAAGTCCTACGGCGACAAGCACATCTACAGCGACATCGACCTTAAACTCTACCGCGGTGAGCACGTGGCACTCGTCGGCCCTAACGGCGCCGGCAAGTCCACCCTCATGAAGATCATCGCCGGTCTGGAGCCGCCCACCACCGGCACCCGCGACCTGGGCACCAACGTGGGCGTGGCCTATTACGCCCAGCACGCGCTCGAGGGCATGACCGAGTCCAACACCGTCCTGCAAGAAATCGACACCGTCACGCCCAAGTGGACCGTGCCGCAGCAGCGCAGCCTGCTGGGCGCCTTCCTATTTAGCGACAACGACTCCATCGAGAAGCAGGTCCGTGTCCTCTCCGGCGGCGAAAAGGCGCGTCTGGCGCTTGCCAAGATGCTCGTGGCCCCCGAGGCGCTCCTGTGCCTGGACGAGCCCACAAACCACCTGGACATCGACTCGGTAGACATGCTCGAGAACGCCCTGCAAAACTTCCCCGGCACTATCGTGCTTATCAGCCACGACGAGCACCTGGTGCGCGCCGTGGCCAACCGCGTGATCGATATCCGCGACGGCAAGGTCACGGTCTACGACGGCGACTACGACTACTACCTCTACAAGCGCGAAGACCTCGCAGCCCGCGCCGCCGCCGAGGCGGCAGGGGAGAGCGTGCCTGCCGCGGCCAAGTCCACCAAAGCCAGCGCCGGCCAGGCCGACACCCCCGCCGCGGCGCCTAAGCCTGCCGAGGGCAAAAAGACCAAGGAGCAAAAGCGCGCCGAGGCCCAGGCCCGCGCCGCGCTCAACAAAAAGCTCAAGGGCGTGCGCAACCAGCTCAAGAAGATCGAGGCCGAGCTCGACAAAAAGCGCGCCCGCTATGACGAGCTTATGGAATTGATGGCAAGCGAAGAACTTTATGCCGATCAGGACAAGTTCAACGCCGCGCTGGGGGAATATAACGGCCTTAAGCAAGAGCTGCCCAAGCTCGAGGACGAATGGCTGGAGCTTTCCACCCAGATCGAAGAGGAGACCGCGCGTGAACTCTCGTAAGGCCGCTGCCGTGGCGATGAGCATCATCGCCATCGCGTGCCGCATCTGCGGCATCTTTATGAGCGCGATGACCGTGCTGCTGTGCTTTAGCGGCCTCACTGCCAAGCTGCAGATCGTGGGCTTTGTCGTTGAGCTTTCGCGCGCGCTGCCGAGCGCCATCGCCGGCTATGGCGTCATCACATCGCCCTTTGGCGGTGTGTTCCGCCTGGATTACGCTATCGTCGCCGTGATTCTATTTGTGGCGGATTACCTGCTCACGCGCGTCTCGCGCCGCGTCCGCTAGGGGATTGACATGTCCAGCAGCTACTTCATGAACCTGCTCGCCAGCGCTGTCGCCGTCATCGTGGGCATCGTGATCCACGAGAGCGCACACGCCGCCGCGGCCTGGGCGCTCGGCGACAAGACGGCCCGTTCGCGCGGCCGTGTCTCGCTCAACCCGCTCAACCACATTGACCCGTTCGGTACCATCATCCTGCCGCTGTTGATGCTCGCCGCCGGCGGCCCGGTATTCGCCTTTGCAAAGCCCGTGCCCGTCTACCTCAACAACCTCAAGCACCCCAAGCGCGACGAGGTCCTGGTGAGCGCGGCCGGCCCCGTATCGAACATCGCACTGGCATGCCTTGCGGCCGCTCTCATGCACGCAACGTACAGCAACCTCTACGCCAGCATGTCCTTTGCCGTGGCATCCCAAATCATGAACTTCGGCGCCACCTTTATCGTTGTCAACTTGTCGCTCGCGTTCTTTAACCTCATCCCGATCCCGCCGCTCGACGGCTCGTCGATCATCGTGCCGTTCCTCAAAGGCAAGGCGCTCGCCAACTACTATCGCTTGCAGCAATACGCCATGCCGATCCTTATCATCGTGCTGTATCTGCTGCCCATGTGGACCGGCATCGACGTGATCGGCCGCTATTTCGACGTTACCGTGTATCCGCTGGCTGAGCGGCTACTCGACTTCGCAATCGCCGGCATCTAGGGTAAAATTACAGGTCGGCCATGCAAAACGGTCGCAACATGCACCCAAACCGCGCCGCGAAGGCGCCGTCAAAGGAGGTCGAAGATGTCGTATCGCGTGTCGACGCAGGTCTACAGCGGACCGTTCGACCTGCTGCTGCAGCTGGTAACCCGCCAAAAAGTAGATATCGGCGCCATCTCGATCAGCGAGGTGGCCGAGCAATACCTTGCTGAGGCCGAGCGCATCGAGGCGCTGGACCTGGACGTGGCGAGCGACTTTTTGCTGGTCGCGGCAACCCTTTTGGACATTAAGGCCGCCTCGCTGGTGCCCCAGGAGGCCCCCAGCAAATCCGTCGACGATGACGAGGACGACGAAGACCTTGAGGAACTCAGCGCACTCGACGGCGACGCCCTGCGCGAGGTCCTGATCCAACGCCTGATCGCCTACAAGCAGTTTAAGGGCGCAGCGGCGGCCCTTGGCGCGCGCATGCAGGCCGAGAGCCGCATGCATCCGCGCGTGGCCGGCCCCGACCCCGAGTTCTTGGGCCTTATGCCCGACTACCTGGCCGGCATAACACTGCGCGGCCTGGCCGTCATCTGCGCCGACCTGGACGGCAAGCGCCAGACCTTCCTACTGGAGGCCGAGCACGTGGCACCACATCGCGTGCCGCTCGACCTGACGGTGGCCTCGGTCGACCGCTTTACTATGGCGCATCAAACCTGCACCTTCCGCGAGCTGCTGGATGGCGACGCCACCACCGAGCAGCTTGTCGTTACCTTCCTGGCCATGCTCGAGCTCGCCAAACGCGGCTCGCTTACGCTGAGCCAGGACGAGATCTTTGGAACCATTCAAATCAACCGCGTCGAGGGCGCCGAGGCATACGTGCCCGGCGAGGGCCCCGAGCTCACCGAATAGGAGCCGCAACCATGTCAACCCTTTCCACGCTGGAGGCAAACAGCCTCAAGGGCGCCCTCGAGGCGCTGCTGCTGGTGTCGAGCGACCCCGTGAGCGCACCCGCGCTGGCAGGTGCGCTGGATATCGCCCCGGGCGAATGCGCGTCGCTTTTGGCCGAGCTCAAGGTTGAGTATGAGGAGGCCAACCGCGGCTTTCAGCTGCGCGAGGTCGCCGGCGGCTGGCGCCTGTTTACGCACCCTGCCTACCACGACGTGGTCGAGGCCTACGTGCTGAGCTGGGACACGCAAAAGCTGTCGCAGGCGGCGCTTGAGACCCTGGCCGTCATCGCCTACCACCAGCCCGTTACGCGCGAGGTTGTTAAGGGCATCCGCGGCGTCAACTCCGACGGCGTCATCGCGTCGCTAGTGGATAAGGGCCTGGTGCGCGAGCTCGGTCGCGACCCCGAGCGCGGTCAGGCCATCATCTACGGCACGACCAACGCCTTCTTGGAAAAGTTCGGCCTACGTTCCACCCGCGACCTGCCCGATCTGGAGCAGTTTGCTCCCGACGAGCAGTCGCGCCAGTTTATCCGCGAGCGCCTGAGCGGCCGCAGCATTCAGTCCACGCTCGAGGATCAGGCCGAGGACCTGGACGAAGAGCGCGAACTGATCGATACCGATGTTGAAGATGTTGAGGCAGTCGAGGACTTGGAGACCCTGGTCGTCGACGAGACCTCGGAGGATTTGCATGACGAGGACTAACGAAGCAGGGGAGACGCGCACCTCACGTGCCGCGGGCGTCACAACGCCCGCGAGCGACGCCCAGCCCGTCTACCCGCACACCATGCGCCTGCAGCGCTTTTTGGCGCGCGCGGGCGTGGCGAGCCGCCGCGGCTCGGAGGACCTGATGACCGCCGGCCGCGTGACCGTCAACGGCCAGGTCGCAACCGAACTGGGCACCAAGGTCGACGTCGACCGCGACCATATCGAGGTCGACGGCATGCCCGTCAAGCTCAACCAGGGCGCCGTGTACCTGATGCTCTACAAGCCGACTGGCTACCTCACCACCATGAGCGATCCGCAGGAGCGCCCTTGCGTGGCCGACCTGGTCCCGCGCGACCGTTTTCCGGGGCTCTTTCCGGTGGGTCGCCTGGACCGCGACACCACGGGCCTTTTGCTCTTTACCACCGACGGCGACCTGTCGCAGGATCTGCTGCACCCCAGCAAGCACGTCTACAAGACCTACCAGGCGCTCGTGGACGGCCACCTGACCGATCGCGACCTCACGCCGCTGCGCCGTGGCATCGAGCTCGACGACGGCTTATGCCAGCCGGCGATCTGCCGCGTCATCACCGCGCGCGAGGCCGAGGCCGTGGCTCCGCAAGGCGTCAAGCCCGGCACCACCGCCGTGGAGGTCATCATTCGCGAGGGCCGTAAAAACCAGGTCAAGCGCATGCTGAGCAAGATACACCACCCGGTGATTCGCCTGCACCGCTGCAACTTTGCCGGCCTGGAGCTCAAGGACGTGGCCAAGGGCTCGTGGCGCGAGCTCACCGACCGCGAGGTGCAGATCCTCAAGGCCGGCGGCATCCCGCCCAAGCAAGCTGCCTCCAAGCGCGGTGACAAGCCCCAGGAAACCCCCGCGACCCGTACGCGTCACCACGGCAGCCACGGCTCCGCGCCTAAGCGCAACACCTACCGCGAGCGCTACACGGGCTAGCCATTCCGCCAGCAAGCAGCGTCCGCGTCCCATACCAGAACGTCAACCACCGAAAGGAAGCATTGTATGATCGTCGCCATCGACGGCCCCGCCGGTTCCGGCAAGTCCACCATCGCCAAGGAGATCGCCCGCCAGCTGGGCTTTAACAAGCTCGATACGGGCGCCATGTATCGCGCCGTCACCTTCGCCGCGCTCGATCGCGGCATCGACCTGGACGACGAGGCGGCCATCGACGCCCTCGCCGAGCAGATCGAGATCCGCTTTACCAACGGCACCGGCGAGGACACGCGCCTGACCATCGACGGCCAGGACGCCTCGGCTGCCATCCGCACCCCGCAGGTGGACGCCAACGTCTCCAAGGTCTCGGCCTACCCGGGCGTACGCGCCGCCATGCTCATCCATCAGCGCCGCGCCGCCGAGGACCGCGATATCGTGGCCGAGGGTCGCGACATCGGAACCGTCGTGTTCCCTAACGCGCAGGTCAAGGTGTTCCTGACCGCCGACCCGCGCGAGCGCGCCCGTCGCCGCGTGCTGCAGCGCCATCAAAACGACGCCCAGCCGCTCAGCGCAGAGCAGCTCGAGGCCGAGGTCGACGAAACCCTCGACGCCCTCAAACAGCGCGACAAACTCGATAGCAGCCGCGAAGTCGCGCCGCTCGTGCCCGCCGAGGACGCCGTGCACGTCGACTCCACCGCCCACACCATCGACGAGGTCGTCCGCATTATCGAGGACCTCATCAACCAAAGGAGGTAGCCCATGCGCCTGTTTAAGCAGACGCCCGAGGATTACTACAACGCGCCCTACGCCGAGTTCCCGGCACTCATCCGCGGCACCGTCGTCGTGGTCATGGCCATTCTTTGGGCCTTCTCCAAGCTCATGTGGCGCTGGAAGGTCGAGGACGCCGACCTGCTGTTTGAGCGCCAGGAAGGCCGCGGCAGCGTGGTCATCTGCAACCACACCTCGATGGCCGAGTTGCTGGCCGTGGAGACGGCGCTGTTCTTTGGCGGCCGCCGCATCCGCCCCATCTTTAAGTCCGAGTTCGCCAAGAGCAAGATTGTGCGCTGGGCCTTTAGCCGTGTTGGTGGCATTCCCGTCGAGCGTGGCACTGCAGACATGAAGTGTCTGCGCGCCGCTCAACACGCACTGCAGCGCGGTGAAGACGTCCTGATCTTCCCCGAGGGCACGCGCATCCGCTCGCGCGAGATCAAGCCCGAGGTCCATGGCGGCTTTGCGCTCATCGCCCAGATGGGCAAGGCACCCGTCAACCCACTCGCCATTTGTGGCTGGTCCGACATTACGCCTAAGGGCAAAAAGCTCATGCGCCCCAAAAAGTGCTGGATCCGCGCCGGCAAGGCCATCACGCTTTCCGACGCGCCGGCCGAGCTTAAGCGCAAGGAGCGCCTGGCATGGTTTGAGTCCGAGGCCATGAATCGCGTCTATGCCATGCGCGACGAGCTGTGCGCCGAGCATCCGGGCAGGTTCTAGCCATGAGCGAGAACGTTTTGAATACCGCCGCGGCCGCCGATGAGGAGGTCGTCCCCGCCATTGAGATCGCCGCTCACGCCGGCACATGTTACGGCGTACAGCGCGCGCTCGACATGGCTCTGGCCGCCGCGCCGCAGGCAGGGGAGAGCACACATGTCCACACCCTGGGTCCGCTCATCCATAACCCCATCGTGGTGCGCGAGCTTGCCGAGGCGGGCGTGGGCCTTGCCGAGACTCTGGACGACGCCGCATCGGGCACCGTGATCATCCGCGCACACGGTGTGGTGCCGCAGGTCATTGACGTCGCTCGCGAGCGCGGGCTTACCGTGGTTGACGCCACCTGCCCCTACGTCAAGAAGGTCCATGCGGCGGCCGAGCGCTTGGTGCGCGAGGGCTACCGCGTGATCGTCGTGGGCGAGCCGGGCCACCCCGAGGTCGAGGGCATTCTGGGCCATGCCGGCAATGACGCTCAAGTTGTGAGCTGTGCCGCCGACGCCGACGCGCTACCGCTCAAGGGAAAGGTGGGCCTGGTTGTGCAGACCACCCAAACCGCTCAGAACCTGGCCGAGGTTGTGGCCTCCATCACCCCGCGCGTGCAGGAGCTGCGCGTGATCAACACGATTTGCGCCGCCACGAGCGAGCGCCAGCAGGCAGCAGCCACGCTTGCCAACCGCTGTGATTGCATGGTCGTCGTGGGTGGTAAGAACTCGGGTAACACGCGCCGCCTGGCGCAGATTTGTGCCGACGCCTGCGAGCACACGCATCACATCGAGGAAGCTTCCGAGCTCCAGGCCGCGTGGTTTGCCAACGCGCGCCACATCGGCATCACCGCCGGAGCCTCCACCCCGCAAGAACACATCGAACGCGCCGTTGCGCGCATCAAGGAGCTTTGCCGCTAATCATGGACCAGACCGTACCCGCATACGCTGCCGAGGTGGCCGATTACGGGCGCAGCCGCGACCCCGAGCCGGGTGAGGGCGCGCTCGTTAAGAACGTGCGTCCCGAGTCGCCCGCATGGGATGTGGGTATCGAGCCGGGCATGCGCGTGCTCACGGTCAACGGCGAGCAGCTCACCGACATGATCGTATGGCTCTGGGAGGCCGACGACGACACCGTCGACCTCGAGGTTTTCGACCCGTGCGACAACACCGTCACCCCCGTCGAGCTCGACCGCTTCCCGGGAGAGGACTGGGGCCTTGAGTTCGATGGCCCCATCTTCGATGGCATGCGCACCTGCGTGAACGCCTGCGTGTTCTGCTTTATGACGATGCTCCCCAAGGGCGGCCGTTCAACGCTCTATATTCGCGATGACGACTACCGCCTGAGCTTTTTGCAGGGCAACTTTGTCACGCTCACGAACCTCTCCGACGAGGACGTGCAAAACGTCATCGAGCGTAACATGAGCCCCATGAACGTGTCGGTCCACGCCGTAAGCCCCGACGTCCGCCGCCGTATGATGGGCCGCAACGCCCAGCGCGGCATGGATGTGCTCGAGGCCATCATGGTCGCCGGCATAGAGATTCACGCGCAGATCGTGTTGTGCCCCGGCATGAACGACGGCGAGGAGCTGGAAAAGACCCTGCGCTTTTGCGAGGAGCACGAGCAAATCACCAGCCTGGGTATTGTGCCGCTTGGTTTTACCAAGCATCAGAACCGTTTTAGCTGGTCCTACAGCGACAAGCCCGAGCTAGCGCGCGAGACCATTGCCATGATCCGACCGTTCCAGGACCGCGCCTATGAGCGCTTTGGCCGCCACACCTTCCAGATGAGCGACGAGTTCTATCTGGACGCCGGCATCGATCCTCCCGAGGCGGACTTTTACGACGGTTACCCGCAGTACTACGACGGCATTGGCATGATCCGCTCGTATTTGGACGAGACCGACGACGTGCTTGCCGCCGACGCCGAGCGTCTGGCCCGCGTCCGCGAGGCCATCGCCGCCCGTGGCCAGCACCTGCTGTGCCTCTCGGGCGCCAGCGCACGCGACACGGTGGCCCGCTTTGTGGAGTCGCCGCATGGTCTCGGCGGCACTGTCACAGCCATCAAGAACCGCTACTTTGGCGGCAACGTGGACGTGACCGGCCTCATCGTCGCAAGCGACATCCTGGAGCAGCTGCCGCAAGACCTGTCGGGGGTTATGCTCTTTGTGCCTAAGCTCATGTTCAACGCTGACGGCATGACGCTTGACGAGTATCATCGTGACGATTTACTCGCAAGCCTTGAAGCTCGCGGCGCCGAGGCTCATGTGGTGTCGACCATGCCGCACGAGCTGCTCGATACCCTGGAGCACATCCTTGGCATTGTGCCCGCCGAATCTACTAATTCCGCTGACCCTATCCATTAAAGGAGAGCAGATGAAACCTATCGTCGCCGTCGTCGGACGCCCCAACGTGGGCAAGTCCACGCTCGTTAACCGCCTGGCCCAGACCTCGGACGCCATCGTCCACGAGTCCCGCGGCGTCACGCGCGACCGCTCGTATCACACGGCCGATTGGAACGGCCGCGAGTTCACCATCGTCGACACGGGCGGCATCGAGCCGCTTAAGAGCGATGACGTGTTTGCCACGTCCATCCGCGACCAGGCACTCGCCGCCGCCGAGGAAGCCGCCGTCATCCTATTTGTGGTCGACGGCCGCACCGGCGTCACCGAGGAGGACGAATCGGTCGCCCGCATGCTCAAGCGCTGCGACAAGCCGGTTTTTCTGCTGGTGAACAAGCTCGACAACCCCGATCGCGAGAACGACAGCATCTGGGAGTTCTATTCGCTCGGCATCGGTGAGCCCACGCCGCTCTCGGCCCTTCACGGCCATGGTACGGGCGACCTGCTCGATGACATCGTGGCCCTGCTTCCGGAGGAAGAGGACGAGGTCGCCGATGAGTTCCCCGACGCGCTGAACGTCGCCATCATCGGCCGCCCCAATGCCGGTAAGTCGTCGCTGTTCAACCGAATCCTGGGTGCCGATCGCTCCATCGTGTCGAACATCGCCGGCACCACGCGCGACGCCATCGACACGGTTGTGGAGCGCAACGGCAAGCACTACCGCATGGTCGACACCGCGGGCATTCGCAAGAAGAGCACCGTGTACGAGAACATCGAGTACTACTCCATGGTCCGCGGCCTGCGTGCCATCGACCGCGCCGACGTGGCGCTGCTCGTCGTCGACGCCTCCGTAGGCGTCACCGAGCAGGACCAGAAGGTCATGGGCTTGGCCATCGAGCGCGGCTGCGCCATCGTGGTGCTGCTCAACAAGTGGGACCTGCTCGACGACGACCGCAAGCGCGAGGCCTGCATGGAGACCGTCGACCGCCGTCTGGGCGTCATGGCTCCCTGGGCCCAATATCTGCGCATCTCGGCCCTGACCGGCCGCAGCGTCGAGAAGATCTGGACGATGGTCGATGCCGCCGAAAAGACGCGTTCGCAAAAGATCAGCACCTCGCGCCTCAACACGTTCCTTACCGATCTGCGCGAGTTTGGCCACACCGTGGTGGACGGCAAGCGCCGCCTGCGCATGCACTACGTGACCCAGACGGGCGTCAACCCGCCGACGTTCACGTTCTTCGTCAACCACAGCGACCTGGTCAACGACACCTACCAGCGCTACGTGGAAAACCGCATGCGTTCGACCTTCGACTTTGCCGGTACGCCCATTCGACTCTTCTTTAGGAAGAAGGAGCAAAAGGATGCTTAATCCGATCCTGCTGACCGCCATCTGCGCCGTGGTCTCGTTCTTTATCGGAGCGATTCCGTTTGGCCTGATTCTGGGCCGCGTGTTCAACCACACGGACATTCGCAAGGCGGGCTCCGGCAACATCGGCACCACCAACGCGCTGCGCGTGGCCGGCCCCAAGGTCGCCGCGCTCACGCTGTTGCTCGACTGCCTGAAGGGCGCCATCTGCGTCCTTATCGCCCGCCCACTCATTGCCGACTTGGGCTATGGCTTCCCTGTGCTCATCATGGCTCCCGGTGCCGCCGGCGACTGGATGCTCGGCGTCATTTGCCTGGCTGCCGTTTGGGGCCATATCTTCTCGCCTTACCTTAACTTCCACGGCGGCAAGGGTATCGCCGTTGGTCTGGGCGTCATCCTCGCCTGGTACTGGCCTATTGGCCTGTCGCTGCTAGGCATGTTTATCGTGGCCGTCGCCATCACCAAGTTTGTGTCGGTGGGCTCGCTTGCCGCGGCCATCGGTCTTCCCATCGCCGCTTGCGCGGTCTTTCCGTACAGCAGCCTGGGCCTCAAGTTCTGCATGGCGATGATCGGCATCACCGTGGTGTGGGCCCATCGCGCGAACATCCAAAAGCTCATGGCCGGTAAGGAGTCTAAGCTCTCGTTTACCAAGCGCGTCACCGAGCCCGACGATAAGTAGGAGAGAGTCATGAATGTTGCGCTGATTGGCTCCGGCTCCTGGGGAACCGCCGTCGCCGGCCTTGCCGCCGCGCGAGCCGAGCACGTGACCATGTGGGCCCATAGCGAGCAGACGGCCGCCGGCATTAACGGCGATCACCGCAACCCGCGCTACCTTGTGGGCTACGAGCTGCCTGACAACGTGGAAGCAACGACCGAGCTCACTCAGGCGCTCGACGGTGCCGATGCGATCATCTTTGCCGTGCCCTCCACGCACTTGCGCGACGTGTGCCATCAGGCAGCGCCGTATATCGATGCCGAAACTCCGGTCCTGTGCCTCACCAAGGGCATCGAACCCGAGTCCGGCCTGCTCATGAGCGAGGTCATCGCCAGCGAGATCGGCAACGAGGCGCGCGTGGCGGCGCTCTCGGGCCCCAACCATGCTGAGGAAATCTGCCGCGGCGGACTTTCTGCCGCCGTCATCGCCAGCGAAGATCCGCAGGTAGGGGAGACCTTTAAGGAGCTGCTGCTGTCCACGGCCTTTCGCATCTACCTGTCGCAGGACATGACTGGCGTCGAGGTCTGCGGCGCAATGAAAAACGTCATCGCCATCGTGTGCGGCATTTCCGCCGGTTCTGGTGCGGGCGACAACACGCTCGCCCTCATCATGACGCGCGGCCTGGCAGAGATCAGCCGTCTGGTGCACGCCCGCGGCGGTCAAGCTATGACCTGCATGGGACTCGCCGGCATGGGCGACCTCATTGCCACCTGCACTTCGGAGCATTCGCGCAACCGCACCTTTGGCTACGAGTTTGCTCACGGCGTGTCGCTCGACGAGTATCAGGAGCGCACGCATATGGTGGTCGAGGGCGCCGTCGCGGCCCGCAGCGTCAGCGAGCTTGCCCGCTCACTGGGCGTAGACATTCCGCTCACCTTTGCCGTGGAGCAAACGCTCTACAACGGTGTTACTTTGGATAGGGCCCTCGAGATTCTTACCGATCGGGTCCCCTCTCAAGAGTTCTACGGACTCACCGACTAGCGCAGAAAGGCTACTACCATGGGTTCCATCAAAATCGCTCCGTCCGTCCTCTCGGCCGACATGGCCAACCTCAAGGGCGAGCTCGACAAGATCGCCGGCGCCGACTACGTTCACTTTGACGTTATGGACGGTCACTTTACCGGCAACCTCACCTTTGGCGTTGACATCCTCAAGGCCGTCAAGCGCTCCACCGACGTGCCGGTCGATGCGCACCTGATGGTGTCGAACCCCGACGAGACCGTCGATTGGTATGCCGACGCCGGCGCCGATATGATCACCGTGCACTACGAGGCATCTACGCACCTGCACCGCACGCTCACCCATCTGCAGCAGCGCGGCGTCAAGGCCGGCGTAGTGCTCAACCCCGCCACCCCCGTGTGCGTGCTCGAGAGCATCATCGACGTCGTCGATATGGTGCTGCTGATGAGCGTGAACCCCGGCTTTGGCGGCCAGAGCTTTATCCCGGGCACCATCGCAAAGATCCACGAGCTCAAGGCCATGTGCGAGCGCCACGGCGTTTCGCCCCTCATCGAGGTCGACGGCGGCATCTCTTCCAAGAACATCGCCGAGGTCGTCAAGGCCGGCGCCAACGTGCTCGTAGCCGGCTCTGCCGTATTTAAGTCCGATGATCCCGCCGCCGAGGTTGCGCTGCTGCAAAAGCTGGGCAACGAGGCCGCACAGGAGGCATAAACCCTTATGACCGCAGGTCTAAACCGCATACCCGTGAATCTTGACTATGCCGCCTCGACGCCCATGCGCGCCGAGGCGCTCCTTGCGCAGCGCGAGTACGACGACAGCGAGCTTGCCGGCGTCAACCCCAACTCGCTGCACTCGCTTGGCCGCAAGGCCGCCGCACGCCTGGAAGTCGCTCGTCGCGAGATCGCCCGCAGCTTTGGCGCGCGCGTCCGTCCGTCCGAGATTGTACTGACCAACGGCGGCACCGAAGCCAACCAGCTGGCGCTGCTCGGTCTTGCCGAGGGCGCTCGTCAGCGCGATCGCAAGCGCGATCGTGTAATCGTTTCGGCCATCGAGCACGATTCGATTCTGGACAACCTGCCACTGCTGCGTGCCGCCGGCTTTACCGTCGACCTGGTGCAGCCCTGCCGCGCGGGCTACATTGAGCCCGCCGCGCTGAGCGAGCTGCTTGGTGACGACGTGGCACTCGTGAGCATCATGGTTGCCAACAACGAGACCGGCGTGGTGCAGCCCATCCGCGAGCTTGCCGACGCCGCACACGCTGCCGGCGCCCTGATCCACACCGATGCCATCCAGGGCTATCTGCATATTCCGCTCGATATCGCCAAGCTGGGCGTCGATGCCATGTCCGTCGCCGCCCACAAGATTGGCGGTCCTGTGGCATCCGGCGCGCTCTACGTTAAGACCCGCACGCCGCTGCGTCCGCGCATCTTTGGCGGTGGACAGGAAGCCGGCCGTCGCGCCGGCACGCAGGATCTGCGCACCCAGCTGGCTTTTGCCGCTGCCGCCCGAACGCTGGCGCCCCATGTGGCCCAGGAGCGTGCAACGCTGCAAGCCCTTTCCGACAAGCTCTACACCACGCTTACGGCCCATCCTCGCATTCACGCCACGATGGGCGACTACGCCCAGGCAGATCGTCTGCCAGGTATGGTTTCGATCTACGTCGACGGCATGGACTCCGAGGAGCTCATCATCAAACTCGACGCCGCCGGCTTTGAGGTATCGGCAGGCTCGGCATGCTCGAGCGGCAGTATGGACCCGAGCCATGTGCTCAGCGCTATGGGTATCGGCCGCGAGCAGGCTCTCGGCGCCCTTCGCATCTCGTTCGATGACCGCGTGAATCCGGACGATCTGGACGAGTTTGCCCAGACGCTGCTCTCGATCGTAGGCGCCGCATGATCGTCGCCGAGCTTGAGCGCGCGCTGCTGGCACGCTATCCCAAGGCGGACGCCGAGGGCTGGGATCACGTAGGACTCTCCGTTGGCGATCCGGCCGCGGAGATCACCGGCGTTGCCTGCGCACTCGATGCGACCGTGGCTAATGTTCGCCGCGCCCAAGAAGCCGGCGCCAACGTGCTGCTGACGCATCATCCCATATACATCAAGGCACCCGAGGCCTTTTGTCCGGCGGATGCCACACGACCCCAGTGCAGCGCGGCCCTCTACGAGGCTGCCCGCTGCGGGGTGAGCATTATCTCGCTCCACACCAACCTGGACCGCTCGCACGAAGCCCGTGTCTGCCTGAGCAAGCTGCTGGGTACCGCACCCGTGAGCTCACTGGAGCACGTGGACGACCCCGAGGCCACCGGCCTGGGCGCACTTGCAACGCTCAACGACCCGTGCACGCTGCGCAACCTTGCCACCCGTGCTGCCACGGCCTTTGGCAGCGACCCGCGTGTGTGGGGCGAAGCCGATCGCCCGTGCCGCACCGTCGCCATTTTGGGCGGCTCCCTGGGCGACTTTGGAGAGTTCGCCATCGCCGCAGGCGCAGATGTTGTCGTGACGGGCGAGGCCGGCTACCACGTGGCGCAAGACCTTGCCTTGCGCGGGCTGCCGGTGATCTTGCTCGGCCACGACCGCTCCGAGGAGCCGTTCGTTGATATATTGATGAACTCTGCAGTTGACGCCGGGGTCGACCCCCGTCATGCGATTAAAATACTGAACCCTTGCCAATGGTGGACTGTGACAAAAGGAGAGAACTTATGAGCGCCGGCGCTACGCTACTCAAGCTGCAACAGATCGATTTGGAGCTCGCCCGCAACAAGAGCGAACTTGCCAATATGCCGGAGCTCAAGGAGCTCGCTTCCAAGCGTAAGACCTATGTGAAGCTCAAGTCCGAGATGACCAAGCTCTACGCCCAGCGCAAGGATCTGGACATTGAGCTCGACGATCTCAACACCACCGAGATTCAGACCAATAACGCCATCGAGGCCGCCAAGAAGCGCCACGTCGACGGCTCCGACTACCGCGAGGTTCAGGACCTGGAGAACGAGCTCGCCACCCTGGCCAAGCGTCTGGACAAGATTGAGCACACCCGCAAGGACGTCGTTGTCGCCCACAAGGAGGCGCTCGACCGCGAGGCTCGCGCGCAGGCAATCATCGCCAAGTTCGAGGAGGGCGTGAAGGCCGATACCAAGGCCGCCCGCGCCAAGGCTGCCGACCTGCAGGCTCAGATTGACGCCGCCACTAAGGAGCGCACCGCGCTTGCCGCTAAGCTGCCGGCTGACGTGCTCACCGACTACGAGCGTCTGCTCAAGCAGTTCCGCGGCCTGGCTGTCGAGACCATTCAGGGCAACATCCCCACGGTCTGCCACACCGCGCTGCAGGCATCGTCCATGAGCGACCTCAACCACGACGGTAGCGAGATTACGCACTGCCCGTACTGCCACCGCCTCCTGGTACTCCCGAGCAAGGAAGCTTAAAACAATGGCGGCACCCAACAATTCAATGCAACTTGAGGGAAAAACGATCCTGCTGGGCATTACCGGCGGGATCGCCGCCTATAAGTCGTGCAACATCGTGCGCCTACTGCAAAAGCGCGGCGCACACGTCAAGGTCGTCATGAGCGAGCATGCCACGGAGTTCGTGGGTCCGCTCACCTTCCGCGCGCTCACCAACGAGCCCGTCGCCGTGGGTCTGTTCGACGACCCCTCCGATCCCATCCACCACATTTCGCTGGCGCAGGAGCCCGATCTGGTGGTCGTGGCGCCCGCGACGGCCAATATCATCGCCAAGATGGCCAACGGCATCGCCGATGACCTTATTTCCACCACGCTGCTTGCGACGCCGCGACCCATCGTGATCGCGCCCGCTATGAACAACGGCATGTGGAAGGCACCGTCGACGCAGGCCAATATGACCACGCTGCGCGAACGCGGCGTGCATGTGGTGGGCCCGGGCAGCGGCTACCTTGCCTGTGGCGAAGTGGACACGGGACGCATGAGCGAGCCCGAGGACATCGTCGAGACTGTCTGTGAGGTGCTCAACCCCGTGCCTCAGGACATGGCAGGTAAGCGCATCGTGATTACCGCCGGCCCCACGCACGAGCCGATCGACCCGGTGCGATTCATTGGCAACCGCTCTTCGGGCAAGATGGGCATCGCCCTAGCGGGGGAGGCGGCTCGCCGTGGCGCCGCGGTCACGCTCGTGCTGGGCCCAACATCGCTCGACGTTCCCCGCGGTGTGGAGTGTACGCGCGTGCAGACCGCCGCAGAAATGCTCCAGGCCGCGCTGAGCGCCTTCCAGACGGCCGACGCGGCCATTTGCGCCGCTGCCGTCGCCGACTATACACCGGCGGCCCCTGCGGACCATAAGCTCAAAAAGTCCAACGAACGCTTGGATCGCGTCGAACTGATCGAGACGGTCGATATCTTGGCCGAGCTTTCGCGCCAAAAGGAGGACCGGCGCGTGATCGGCTTTGCGGCCGAGACCGACAACGTTGTCGAGTACGCCGAGCGCAAATTGGCCCGCAAGGGTTGCGATGCCATTATCGCCAACGATGTCTCGCGCGCCGATTCGGGCTTTGGAACCGACACTAACAAGGCCTGGATCGTGAGCACAGCGGGCACGCAAGAACTTCCCGTGCTAACAAAGCCCCAGCTCGCAGATACAATTTTGGACTTGCTTCAAAATTTGTAAAAAAGTTCTTGCACAAGTCTAAAGTTTCGGGTTAATATACTCCCTGTTGCGAGCGAGAGCAGAGCAACAGACAAAAGCTTCGGGACGTGGCGCAGCTTGGTAGCGCACTTGACTGGGGGTCAAGGGGTCGCTGGTTCGAATCCAGTCGTCCCGACCAGAAGTTTGCAGGTCAGGTACTTAGTGCCTGACCTTTTTTGTTTTAAGCAATTGCTTAATTTTGATTAATCAACAGGGTGCCAAAAATCACCCTGCGCGATAATCGCCTTTTGCGGCTACTTGCGCGTTTTGCACACGCTTGGGCCGATTTATTAACGCGATATGAATCTACATACGCGTAGCTGGTATACAGTCGAGTACAGACTGTATTTATCGCGGCGATTTACACAGATATAGCGACTGTAACGAACAAGCGTGTCGCTGTATTTATTCCAGTAGCTCACTTGACCGGTGGACAAGTGAGCGATTGCAACGATATGCCAACCAGGATGGGCTCCATACGAGGACGCCGCAGGGGTAATGGCGGGGGAGTGCAGCAGGCGCTCTGAGAGCCGCCATATGACCCCATTTCTCCTCAACCCGAATACCTGTGCCGCGAACCTAAACCGTTCGTACACTTGCCAAAAGATAGGCCCGCGCGGAGTCGCGCGGGCCTTGCACTAGAAAATCAAGAAGCACCAAGCGGGAAACACGTTGCCGGCACTGTTGGCACTACCGCTGCTCCAGCGACCGAAAGGGTCAACATAGATAAAGTCCGTTGAGTCACTCGGAGACACGGAACGAGTGCTGAAATAGCACACAATCTCAGGTCCAGAATACCTCGACGTCGCATAGTACTCGTACTGGGCGCCGTCAGACTGGAGGTCTCCGTAAATCTCGGTCGTCGAGAGGATGAAGACCTTGTCATTCGTTGCCGTCGGAGTGCCGGCGCTACCGCCGCCCTCGTTGTCCGTCATCTTCGTGACGGCCTTCGCCTTGGACTGGAGCTCGGCCGGCAGGAGCGCCCAGAGGTCACCGGAGTTCAGGCGGGCGCGGAGCTTAGAGGACCTCCAACCGCCGACATTGGTCTTTGTGTCGTTCCAGATGTGTTTGTATAGGACATCGTTGGTCGTCTCAAACGTCAGCCCCGCCTTGCCGCTACCGTCGGCGAGGTCGTCATGGTTGATACCGATGATGCGGTATCCGGGCATCGTGGTGTCCGCACTGCGAATCTCTCATAGAGGATATGCCACAACTTGATAATTTCGCAGCCATAAGGAAGAACCTTTTCAATGTTTCTGAGGACAGCACGATTGAAGAAGCCTCGGTCCATGAAGGAGACTTTCCCATTTACATAGATTAAGATAAGGTCGTGAATGACCAATATGAACTTGAGCATATTCCGTCCGTATTCATACTGGATGACCAAGGAAACATCATCGGCTCATCCGAAGGAGAGGAAGAACCTCTTGGCTTATTAAAGAAATACGCCAAATACAACGGATATAAAGCGGAAGGAGGCGACATCGAGTAACTATCAAAGGCCAGATTAAGGAGCCGGCCATGAAGAAATGCCTACCCTCCATCGTCTCAGCAGCTCTTTGCCCCTCCCTTGTCATGACACCATTTGTACCCGTTGCGGCAGCCCATGCCGACGAGGGATCTCCCGCCGAGAGCAGCGATATCTACGTCGGAGTCAATTACGACGAAAATTACGATATATCCCTTTTGAGCGCGGACGCTGCACGGATTCATATTCCAAGGCGTGGTACGATTCTCACGGATTTGCAAATAACCGCACCGTCCCTCACAAGGTCAAGCTGAACGCGAAGGAGGAGGCTTGCCTGCGCGATCCCTACCTTGCTGGCACCGCTGAAGTTATCGCCGGTCTCGTGACAACCGGTCCTGGCGGCGGCTTGTTTGCAACCGCAA
>CAUAJB010000041.1 GCA_958429225.1 uncultured Collinsella sp. | reverse complement strand
ACAAACGAACTTCCGTAACAAACTGTCAACGTTTGCACCATAAGGTTTGCCCTGTGCGACTGGGGCATACAGGCGCTCGTCGGCGTGGAATGACGAGGGCCAGGTCGAAAAGCCTGCTACGGCCTATGTGATCCAGGACGGCAAGTACATCGCTTCCTAAGTGCGCATAAAGCGCGACCGGTGAGGCCGTTTTATTCAGGGCAGGGACGCCTGTAACAGAACGGAAACATTACTTTCACACAATAAAGTGGCATTACTGCATAAAGTAATAGAAATACGCAGAATTATGGATAAATGGACAAATCCAAAGAAAAGTTGAAATAATCGCCACTTTCCTTAACTAAAGCGTCTAGTATTTTGCGAACGCCGAACACGGCGAAGGATGGCCTGTCGGGTAACCGAAACCCGACGAGATTTGAGAGGAGAGCCGCATGTCGAGCCTCACCGGTAAGTCATTGAACCCTGTTATGAATCGCAGGAGCGTTATCGCGAGCGCAGCAGGTCTGGGGGCGATGTCCATTCTAGCTGGTTGCTCCTCCAACGGCGGCGACAGCGGTTCCGCTTCAAGCGACGCTTCGTTTAAGATCGGTACCATCGGCCCGCTGACCGGCGCCAACGCGTCCTACGGCAAGTCCGTTACCCAGGGTGTCGAGCTTGGCTGCAAGGATTTCTCGACCAAGGAGCTGCCGCTTGCCAGCAAGGCCGAGGATGACCAGGCCGACGGCGAGAAGGCCGTCAACGCCTTCAACACCCTGCTCGACTGGGGCATGCAGGCCCTCGTCGGCCCGACCACCACGGGTGCGTCGGTTGCCGTTGCCGCCGAGTGCGGTAACGACCCCAAGACGTTCATGATCACCCCGTCCGCGTCCTCCGAGGACGTCACCGACGGCAAGGATTGCGTCTTCCAGGTTTGCTTCACCGACCCCAACCAGGGTGTCAACGCTGCCAAGTTCCTGGCGCAGAAGTATGCGGACGAGAAGTTCGTGCTGTTCTATAACTCCGGCGACGCCTATTCTTCGGGCATCGCAGATTCCTTTAAGGCCCAGGCCGCTGAGTCCAAGCTCGAGATTGTTGACGAGGAGACCTTTAAGGACGACTCCGCCACGAGCTTTACCAACCAGCTGACCAAGGCCAAGCAGGCCGGCGCCACCATGATCTTTGCGCCGATCTACTACACGCCGGCGTCCGTCCTGCTCAAGAACGCCAAGGACATGGGCTACGACGTCAAGATGATGGGCTGCGACGGCATGGACGGCATCCTGGGCGTTGAGGGCTTCGATACCTCTCTTGCTGAGGGTCTGCTGCTCATGACCCCGTTCTCCGCCGACGACGAGAAGAACGCCGACTTCGTTAACGCTTACAAGGATAAGTACGGCGATACCCCCGACCAGTTTGCCGCCGACGCCTACGACGGCGTGCACGCGGTGGCCGAGGCCGTCAAGGAGGCCGGTCTTGGTGTCGACGCCGATCCGACCGAGGTCGCCGAGAAGCTGTCCAAGGCTATGCTCAAGATTACCGTTGACGGTCTGACCGGCAAGCTCACCTGGAACGATAAGGGCCAGGTCCAGAAGGAGCCCACGGCGTACGTCATCACCGACGGCAAGTACGTGCAGGCCTAATTGGCCGCCTTACATAGAGCGGTTTTGATCCCAAGCAGGGGAGGTTTTGGCCTTCCCTGCTTGCTTGGTATCTAGGGACAGTGTAACGTCCCCGTTTCATACATTAACTGGAAACCTATTCGAAAGGGGGATGTGGAACATGACGGTCTTTATCCAATACCTGGTCAACGGCCTGTCCATGGGCAGCGTCTACGCCATCATCGCGTTGGGCTACACCATGGTCTACGGTATCGCCAAGATGCTCAACTTCGCTCACGGCGATGTCATCATGGTCGGTGCCTATGTCTCGTTCTGCGCCACGTCGTATCTCGGCCTCCCGGGCTGGGCATCTGTAGTTCTCTCTTGTGTGGTCTGCACGGTTCTCGGTGTTCTCATTGAGGGTCTGGCCTATAAGCCGCTGCGCCAAGCAGGCCCGCTGGCCGTTCTGATCACGGCCATCGGCGTGTCTTACTTCCTGCAGAACGCCGCGCAGCTTCTGTGGGGCGCCACGCCCAAGAACTTTACTTCGCTCGTCACCTTCCCGGTGCCGGAGTTCTTGGCCAAGTTTAACGTAAGCGCCGTCTCGCTCGTCACCATCGTCGCCTGCTTGGTTATCATGGCCGGCCTGATGTTCTTTACAGGTAAGACCAAGATGGGCAAGGCCATGCGCGCCGTGTCCGAGGACAAGGCCGCCGCTCAGCTCATGGGCATCAACGTCAACCGCACCATCTCGATGACGTTCGCCATCGGCTCCGCCCTTGCCGCCATCGCCGGCGTGCTCCTGTGCTCCTACTCGCCGGTGTTGCAGCCCACCACGGGCGCCATGCCTGGCATCAAGGCCTTCGACGCTGCCGTTTTCGGCGGCATCGGCTCCATCCCCGGTGCCTTTGTCGGCGGTATTCTCATCGGCATCATCGAGGCGATGGCGCAGGCTTACATTTCCACGAGCCTTGCCAACTCCATCGTCTTTGGTGTTTTGATCATCGTCCTGCTCGTCAAGCCTGCCGGCCTCTTGGGCAAGTACGTTCCCGAGAAGGTATAGGTGAGCGTTATGAAGTTTCTTAAAGACAAGCAGACGCGTCACGACTTTGTCACGTACGCCATGTGCGTTGTGGCGTTCGCCATCGTCTTCTTTATGCAGTCTAACCACATGATCCCGCGCATGATCGCCGGTCAGTTGGTTCCCATCACGGCCTATATCGTCATGGCAATCTCCCTTAACCTCGTCGTCGGCATCGCGGGCGACTTGTCGCTGGGCCACGCGGGCTTTATGAGCGTCGGTGCCTATACGGGCATCGTCACTGCCGTCGCGCTGGAGAGCACCGTTCCGTCCGATCCGATGCGTCTGATCATCAGCATTGTGGTCGGCGCTATCGCCGCTGCCATTCTGGGCTTCTTGATCGGTATCCCGGTCCTGCGCCTGAGCGGCGACTATCTGGCCATTGTGACCCTGGCTTTTGGCGAGATCATCAAAGAGGTCGTCACCTGCCTCATTGTGGGCGTCGATTCCCGCGGCCTGCATGTGATCTTTAACATCACGGGTAACTCCACGATCGACGACCTGCACCTGCTCGAGGACGGCACCGCCATCATCAAGGGCGCGCAGGGCGCATCGGGCGTGTCGACCTATTCGACCTTCCTTGCCGGCGCAATTCTGGTTATGGTCGCGCTCGTGATTGTGCTCAACCTGGTTCGCAGCCGTACCGGTCGTGCCATTATTGCCGTGCGCGACAACAAGATCGCTGCCGAGTCCGTGGGCATCTCCGTTACCCAGTACCGCATGATCGCCTTCGTGGTTTCCGCTGCCCTCGCCGGTGCTGCCGGAGCCCTGTTCGGCGGTAACTTCTCGCAGCTTTCCGCCACTAAGTTCGACTTCAATACGTCCATCCTCATTCTGGTGTTCGTGGTCCTGGGCGGCCTGGGCAACATGCGCGGCTCCGTTATCGCCGCGGCGCTGCTCACGGTGCTCCCCGAGCTGCTCCGTCAGTTCTCGGACTACCGCATGCTCATCTACGCCATCGTGTTGATTCTGGTCATGGTCTTTACCAACAACCCACAGCTCAAGGCGTTCTTCGCACGCATTAAGGACCGCTTTGCTTCCAAGAAGGAGGTGGCAGCCGATGCCCAGTAAGTTTGAGTTCAACAAGGGCAAGATGGTCCCGTATCCTTCTGGCGCCATCGTTCCCGACCGCGACCTGGGTCAGCGCCCGGCACTCGAGTGCATCCACCTGGGCATTGAGTTCGGTGGCCTTAAGGCAGTCGACGACTTTAGCCTGACTATCGGCAAGACCGAGATCGCCGGTCTGATCGGCCCCAACGGTGCCGGTAAGACCACGGTCTTCAACCTGCTCACCAAGGTGTATCAGCCCACGCACGGCACCATCCTACTCGACGGTGAGGACACCTCGGGCAAGTCGGTCTATCAGGTCAACCGCATGGGTATTGCCCGTACATTCCAGAACATCCGCCTGTTCAATACCATGACGGTGGAGGACAACGTTAAGGTCGGCCTGCACAATCAGGAGCGCTACTCCGGTTTTGAGGGCGTGCTGCGCCTGCCGACGTATTGGAAGCACGAGAAGGCCGCCCACGAGCGCGCCATGGAGCTGCTGTCCATTTTTGACATGGAGCACCTGGCAAATGAACAGGCCGGCTCGCTTCCTTACGGCGCTCAGCGTCGTCTGGAAATCGTCCGCGCGCTTGCCACCAACCCCAAGCTGCTGTTGCTCGACGAACCTGCCGCCGGCATGAACCCGTCCGAGACCGCAGAGCTCATGGCGAACATCGTCAAGATTCGCGACACCTTCGGCATCGCCATCATGCTTATCGAGCATGATATGTCGCTCGTTATGAACATCTGCGAGGGCATCTGCGTGCTTAACTTTGGTAAGGTCATCGCCAAGGGCACGGCAGAGGAAATCCAGAACAACGACGCCGTTATCGAGGCGTATCTGGGTAAGCAGGATAAGGGGGAGAACTAAATGGCAGAGCCGATGCTTTCCGTCTACAACATCAACGTCTGGTACGGCGCTATTCACGCCATCAAGGACATCTCCTTTAACGTTAACGAGGGTGAGATCGTGGCCTTGATTGGTGCCAACGGTGCCGGCAAGTCCACAACGCTCAAGACCGTCTCGGGCCTGCTGCGCTCCAAGACCGGCTCCATCAAGTTTATGGGCGAGGACATTACCCATACGCCCGCTGATAAGCTGGTTGGTAAGGGCCTGGCTCAGGTTCCCGAGGGTCGTCGCGCCTTTTTGCAGATGACGGTCGAGGAGAACCTGGAGATGGGTGCCTATACACAGCCCAAGTCCACGGTGGCTCCGGGCCTCGAGCGCGTCTACGAGCAGTTCCCGCGCCTAAAGGAGCGCCGTCGCCAGGTCGCCGGCACCCTTTCGGGCGGCGAGCAGCAGATGCTCGTTATGGGCCGCGCCCTTATGAGCAACCCTAAGCTGCTCATGCTCGATGAGCCCTCCATGGGTCTGGCGCCGATTCTGATTGAGCAGATCTTCCAGATCGTCGAGGACCTGCACAAGGCCGGCACCACGGTGCTTCTGGTCGAGCAGAACGCGCAGATGGCACTTTCCATCGCTACACGCGGCTATGTACTCGAGACCGGCAAGATCACCATGACCGGCACCGGTCAAGAGCTGCTGCACGACGATAACGTCCGCAAGGCCTATCTGGGCGGTTAATCCATTCAACAAAGGGGGCGCTGACTATCCCAGTCAGCGCCCCCTTTTTTAGTTGCGGTGAAATAGGGACTAAATGAGGGTTCCAGACGTCAAAGCAGTCCCTATTCCACCGCAACTTCATGGGGATGTGTGACAATGCCCATCGGAAAACATGCGCTGTCTTTTGGGGGTCTATCTATGCTGTACGAGTTTTGTGCTGAGAACTTTGAGCGGGTGCCGGCGGCTATCGATGCCGGTGCAAGACGCATTGAGCTGTGCGACAACCTTGCCGTCGGTGGTACCACGCCCTCGGCCGGCGTTATCAACGCTACGGTTAACTATGCCCATGAGCACGATTCACGGGTGATGTGCATGATCCGTCCGCGTGGCGGCGACTTTCACTACAACCAGGACGAGCTGCGCATGATGGAGATGGACTTGGGCCTTGCCGTGAGCGCCGGCGCCGACGGCTTGGTCTTTGGCTGCTGCAAGCCCTGCGCCGGCGGATGGGCGCTCGACGAGCTCACGCTCGGCGCCCTCGTGATGGCTGCGGGCTGCGCGACCGAGGAGTGCAAGCGCGGGTCCATCGACATTACCTTTCACATGGCCTTTGACCAGCTCTCGCCCGAGACTCAGCTCGATGCGATTGACACGCTTGCCGACTGCGGTGTTACGCGCATCCTGACGCATGGCGGCGCGGCCGGCACGTCGATTGAGGACAACTTCGATCACCTGGCTCGCCTAATCGAGTATGCAGGCGATCGTTTGACCATCCTTCCCGGCGGCGGTATTACCGCGGCCAACCGTGATGCGGTTGCAGCGGCATTGGGCGTGTCCGAGCTCCACGGCACAAGGATCGTACCGCTGGAGGTGTAGCCCGTGGCACTTGTATTCGATGTTCAGCAGGCGAGCGGCAAGCCCGACGACAACCGTCGCCCCGGTACCGCGTGTCCCTTTTGCAACACGGAGGGGCTCACCAATATCATCCGGCGCGACGGTGACTGCATCTGGCTCGAGAATAAGTTCAAGACCCTGCGCGCCACCCGTCAAACCGTGCTGATCGAGTCGGCCAATCACGATGCCGACCTGGTGACCTATGAGCCGGATGAACTCCACCATGTGATGCGGTTTGCCCTGGGTTGCTGGCAGCAGATGATCGATTCGCGGCAGTATCGAAGCGTGCTTATGTACAAGAACAAGGGTCCGCTCTCGGGCGGTAGTCTCGTTCATCCGCATATGCAGATTGTGGGTTTGGAGCAGGAGGACGGTTATGCTTCGCTGACTTCTGCCAATTTCGAAGGCATAAATGTCTGGCAACAGGGGAGAATCGCGGTCAACATCTCAACCGAACCGATCATGGGGTTCTTTGAGGTCAACGTTTCAGCCCCGCAGGGAATCGCCGCCAGCGATGACACGAGAGACCAAGCCGAGGTGGATCTCTTCGCCGATGCGATCCAGGTAGCTCTGCGCTATATCCTAAACGAGCACCACGGTGGTCGTGCAGAGTCGTACAACTTGTTCTTCTATCACCTGGGCGGTCGGACCATTGCCAAGGCGCTGCCGCGTTGGGTGGTTTCGCCCTACTTTGTCGGGTATCGGCTGGCTCAGGTTAATGCTGAGACCACGCTCGATGTCGATGCGGAGCGACTCCGCGCGCATCTGGAGGCGCTCGCATCGTAAAGTGAGCGCCCGCACACTGCGGACGGTTTAGCGCGCCATTGCATCGCGGCCGGCCTCGACCCGCTTGCGCTGGGCGGCGCGCTCCTCGCCGGTCAGACGCTCAAAGAGATGCCCGATAAGCGAGGCGAGCACCTGCTGAAACAACGTTCCACACATGACGGGAAACACAACTTCGCCCGGAAAGTATTGCGTGGCGATGACGGCGCCCGAAGAGATATTGCGCATGCCGCAGGTAAAGCATATGGTGGTCGTTTCGCTATATGGCAGATGCAGCGCGCGGGCGACCAGAATGCCGACGACAAAGCCGCTGATGGCGAAGACCAAAATAAAGAGGGCGACTTCCAAGCGCACCGCGTTCATGTGCAGCACGTACTCGCTCATGGCGGTGGAGTTGGAGGCGATAACGCCCATCATCATGAACTTGCAGGCGGGCGAGAGCACGGGGGAGAGTTTCTCGTGCCCCCAGCCGCACGTGAGCTCGTTGATCACGATACCGAGCACGGCGGGGATGGCGATCATAAAGGCCATGTCTTGCATCATGCTCGGTACATCGATCGAGACGGTGGCGCCCAGTAAGAGCTTAAGCGTAAGAGGAATCGTCACAGGTGAGATAACCGAGGACGTCAGGATGATGGTGAGCGCGAGCGGGCCGTTGCCGCCGAACATGCTAATCCACATAAAAGCGGTGACGGCTACGGGCACGCTGTATTCGAGCACGATGCCGCAGACAAGGTTGGGATTGGAACCAAAGAATAGCGACCCCATGGCATAGGCTGCTATGGGAATAAACACCGCCGAGACCAGCAGCGTCAAAATCAGATGCAGGGGGCGGCGGAACACCTCAGCTACCTGGTGAAAGGTGTTGCTGAGCGCACCCTGAAACGTCATAAAGGCGAAGAGAGCGGGAACGATGGGCTTGAGAACGCCGATCTGTTGAGGAAAGAGCACGCCGAGCGCCACGCAAATCGGAACGATGATTTGCATGTGCCCCGCGAGAAACTTGCCCAGTCCAACCCATTGCTTCATATGCTCTTGTGACTCCCTTTGCTCGTGAATCCGTTTTGACTGGATATGCTAGACGCTCGCATGCGTCCGTGCGTCAGAAACGCTCGAATATTTCGAGGCTATTACCGGCATCGTTTACCGAAACCGCGGCGTACTGCGGCGATTTGCGTCCGCGCTGCACGGTATAATAAATTCGTTCAACAGATCTGCCTGCCGAAGCGGGCATACACAGAGGACTCATCGCTATGAACCGTGAGAGGTATCGCGGCGACCTGCCCCTATCGGGGGTGGGCGCCTATGTCATCGCTTAAGACGACGCATCGCTGGGCGGTCGCTCGGCAAAACCCCGAGCTCGAAAAGGAGCTTTCGGCTGGCCTGGGCATACCCGGGCTGGTGGCGCGCATTATGGTTGCGCACGGCATTACATCCATCGAGGAAGGCCAACTGTTTTTGACGCCTTCGCTCGATCGCGACTGGGCGGACCCGCTCGTTATTCCGGGCATGGCGGTCGTCGCCGACCGCGTTGAGCGCGCTATTCGCAGCCACGAGCGCATCGCCGTCTTTGGCGATTTTGACGTCGACGGCATAACGTCGACTTGTCTGTTGACCGAGGCACTGCGGATGTTTGGCGCCAATGTCACACCGTTTATCCCGCACCGCTTTGACGAGGGGTACGGCCTGTCGCGTGCGGCGCTCGACCGCGTCAACGAGCTCGCCCAACCCAACCTGATTGTGACCGTCGATAACGGTATTGCTGCCAAGGAAGAGGTCTCCTATCTGGAGAGCCTGGGGATCGATTTGGTGGTCACGGACCATCACGAGCCTTCCGACCAGGTGCCACAGGGCGTGCCCCTGACCGACCCCAAGCTCGAGGACGAGGGTCCCTCGCGCGAGCTTGCCGGTGCCGGCGTGGCACTCAAACTGGTGCAGGTCCTGGGCGATCGTCTGGGCAAGCCGTCGTATTGGCGTTCGCTGATAGAGGTCGCGGCGCTGGGCACCGTATCCGACATGATGCCGCTCACGCCCGAGAATCGCGCACTGGTCGCCGAGGGCATCCAGCAGATGCGCGTGACGGCCCGTCCCGGCTATATCGCGCTTGCCGCACTTGCCAAGACCGATCTTTCTACCATTACGGCCGACGGCCTATCATTCTCGCTTATTCCCCGCTTAAACGCTGCCGGTCGCATGGCTGATCCCAAGCTGGCGCTCGACCTGCTGCTTGCCCGCGATCCCATCGAAGCAAGCGCACTGGCGGCTGAGCTCGAGGAAATCAACCGCCAGCGCCGTGAGATCGAGGCGGAGCTCACGCGCGATGCCATGGCAAGGGTCGAGGAGACCTATGACGGTGGACGCGTGATCGTCGTGGGCGGCGAAGGCTGGCACGAGGGCGTCAAGGGCATCGTGGCAAGCCGTCTGACCAACCGCTACCACGTGCCGGCGCTGCTGTTCTCGATCGAGGACGGTATCGCGCGCGGCTCTGGTCGCTCGGTGGGCAAAGTTAACCTGTTTGACGCCATCGAGCGCTGTTCCGACCTGATGATTCGTCGCGGCGGACATGCTGGTGCGGTGGGTGTGACCATCGAGGCATCCAAGCTCGATGAGTTCCGCCGTCGCCTTTCCGCCGTGTTGTCCGAGCTTCCCGCCGAGGACTTTGAGGACACCGACGAGGTTGCCGCCACGGTCGACCTTTCCGAATTGAATATCGAGACCATCGAGCAGATTTCCCGCCTTGAGCCGTTTGGCCAGGGTAATAAGGTGCCGCTGCTGGCTGCCGAGGGCGTGACGATGTGTGATCGCGCCGTGGTGGGTAAGACCGGCGAGCATATGCGCTTCGTGGCGACGGATGGCGCTGCGAGTGTGCCGGCCATCATGTTTCGTGTACCGCAGATCGACAGGCTTATCAATTGCGACAGCGCCGTCGACATGGTGTTCGAGGCCGTTGCCGAGCATTGGCAGGGACGTGTGAAGCCCAAGCTCATGATCAAAGATGTCTTGGTCCGCGATACCACGGCGCCCAGCGTTGACGACCCGGCATGTGAGCTTCGCCGCGGCGTGGAGCCTGCGGACGCCGGTCTTCGTCTGGAGTCCCGCAAGCGCCAAACGCTCGCCCAGCTTTCCTATACCGAGCTGACGCGCTCGCTTATTCATAGCTTTATCGGCTCGAACCAGCCGCACCGCGCGCAGGTCGAGGCGCTCGATGCCCTGGCCGATCACCAAAGTGTTCTGGCCGTTATGGGAACAGGGCGCGGCAAGTCTCTTATCTTCCATGTGCATGCCGCGCGCGAGGCGGTCCTTCGCGGGCGTGCGAGCATCTTTGTCTATCCGCTGCGTGCACTCGTTGCCGACCAGGCCTATCACCTCTCGTCGACGATGGCATCGCTTGGCATTGGCGTTGGCGTGCTGACCGGCGAGACCGTGGAGGCCGCACGCGATGACGTGTTAGCCGGCCTAGCTTCGGGCCGCACCGGTATCGTGCTCACGACGCCCGAGTTCCTATCTATCCACCGTGACCGCTTCGCGCGTTCGGGCCGCATCGGCTTTGTCGTTATCGATGAGGCGCACCACGCCGGCCTTGCCAAGGGCGGCGACCGCAGCGCCTATCTCGACATGCCCGATATCCTCAAAGCCCTGGGCGACCCGGTCGTTATGGCGGCGACGGCCACCGCGACGGCTCCGGTCGTGGCCGAGCTTGCCCGCATGCTGCCGATCACTCGCACGGTGGTCGACGAGACGGTGCGCGAGAACCTGCAGCTCGAGGACGACCGTGATCTTGCAAGTCGCGAGAACCGTTTGGTGTCGATTGTGGCGACGGGGGAAAAGACCGTCATCTACGTCAATTCGCGCGACCAGTCCGTGGCGCTCGCCAAGACGTTGCGCAAGCGTGTGCCCGATTGCGCAACCCATATCGCGTTCTATAACGCGGGGCTTGCGCGTTCCGATCGCCGCCGCGTGGAGGAAGCATTCCGAGACGGCAGCCTCAGCTGCATCGTCTCGACATCTGCCTTTGGCGAGGGCGTCAACCTGCCCGATATCCGCCATGTCGTGCTCTATCACATGCCGTTTGGCGGCATTGAGTTTAACCAGATGAGCGGCCGCGCCGGTCGCGATGGCCAGCCCGCCGTGATCCATCTGCTCTATTCGTCGCGCGACGCCCGCATTAACGAGCGCCTACTCGACTGCTATGCGCCCGAGCGCGACGAGCTCGTCACGCTCTATCGCGCGCTGCAGACCATGTGGCGCTCCAACCGCGGCAAGACGGGGGACGATTCCTTTAGCGCAAGCGATATCGACATCGCGCAGATGTGCCTTGCCATCGATGCCCGCACCCCGGTCGACGAGCGCTCGGTGGAAAGCGGCCTGGGAATCTTTGAAGAGCTTGGTTTCTGTCGCGTTTCGGGGTTTGACGACACCCGTCGCATCGCGATGGTCGAAAACCCCGGCCGCGTGCAATTGAGCAGGTCAATTCGCTATTTGGAGGGCTTGCGCTCGCGCATGGAGTTCTCGGCTTTTCGGAGCTGGGCACTCGATTCGTGCGCTTCTGATATGCTAGCCAAAGTTAACCGCCCGATCGTTCCGCGGGCCTAGGGGAAGGGGACCTCGATGGATGCCGCAGCCCGTACCGCCCATGATTCCACCCTCCAGCCGTTCTCGGAGATGGAGCACTATAAGCATGCCGATGAGCTGCCGCCCGAGATTATGGCGGACAGCTACGACAAGCTAGAGCACCTGTGCCTCAAATATATGAATGAGGACGACTTCTCCATGGTGGAGCAGGCCTACTGCTTTGCTGCCGAGAAGCACTGCAACCAAAAGCGGCGTTCGGGTGAGATGTACATTAACCATCCCGTCGAAGTTGCCATCATTTTGGCCGACCTCAAGATGGACTGCGACGTGGTGTGCGCCGCGTTGCTGCACGATACCGTCGAGGATACCGAGACTTCGCTTGCCGATGTTTCCGGCCTGTTTGGCGATACGGTGGCCGAGCTCGTCGATGGCGTGACCAAGCTCACCAACATCGAAGTCGACAGCATGGACGAGAAACAGGCCCTCACGCTGCGCAAGATGTTTCTCGCCATGTCCAAGGACATCCGCGTCATCATCGTTAAGCTTGCCGACCGTCTGCACAACATGCGCACCCTTGCAGCCCTGCGTGAGGACCGTCGCCTGTTTAAGGCTCGCGAGACCATGGACGTGTATGCGCCCCTGGCCGACCGTCTGGGCATGAGCTCCATTAAATGGGAGCTCGAGGACCTGTCCTTCTTCTACCTTGAGCCCGATGCCTACCAGCGTATCGCGCGCATGGTGGCGGAGTCGCGCGAGGTCCGCGAGCGCTATCTGGCCGAGACCATCAAGACGCTCACCGACGAGCTCAACCGCATTGGTCTGGAGGGCTTCCAAATCAACGGCCGTTCCAAGCACTATTGGTCCATCTACCAAAAGATGAAGCGCAAGGGCAAGGAATTCTCCGAGATCTACGACCTGGTGGCACTGCGTGTTATTACCCATTCGGTGCGCGATTGCTACTCCACGCTCGGCGCGGTACATACGCTGTGGCACCCCATGCCCGGTCGCTTTAAAGACTATATCGCCATGCCCAAGGTCAATAACTACCAGTCGCTCCATACGACGGTTATCGGCCCTACGGCCCGTCCGCTCGAGATTCAGATTCGAACCTACGAGATGCACGAGCAGGCAGAGTACGGCATCGCCGCCCACTGGCTGTACAAGAAGTCGGGCGGATCGTCTGCCTCCAAGACCAACGATGCGCAGCGTCTGGACGATCAGATTAACTGGCTCAAGCACTCGCTCGACTGGGCGGCGTCTGACGAGATCACCGATGCCAAGGAATACCTGCACTCGCTGAAGGTCGACTTGTTTGACCAGGAAATATTTGTCTTTACGCCCAAGGGCGAGGTCATGGCGCTTCGTGCCGGCTCCACACCGCTCGACTTTGCCTACGCCGTTCATACCGAGGTCGGAAACCATTGCGTCGGTGCCAAAATCAACGGTGCGGTGGCTCCGCTCACGCACGAGATTAAGACGGGTGACCGTGTCGAGATCCTGACGAACAAGAGTTCCAAGCCGTCGCGTGATTGGCTCAAGATCGTTAAGACGCCTTCCGCCAAGTCAAAGATCCGCCGTTACTTCGCCGCCGCGACCAAAGACGATGACGCTGCTGCCGGCCGCGATATATTGGCCAAGGACCTGCGCAAGCGCGGATATGGCATCTCTACGCCGCGTTCGACGCGTGCGCTCAACGCCGTGGCGGAGCAGTTTAACTTCAAGCAGCTCGAGGACCTGTTTGCCGCCGTCGGCGCCGGCAAGGTTGCCCCGCGCGCTGTGGGCAATAAGGTCGAGCAAATCTTGGACCCCAAGCCCGAGGAACAGCTCACCAAGGCCGAGGCTATCGCCGAGGTCGTGAAACAGCCTGCTCGCGGCTCCAACCGCAAGCCGCAAAAGCGCGGCAAGAGCGCCAGTAACGGCATTATCGTCAAGGGCGAGAGCAACAGCGGCCTGCTAGTCCGTCTAGCGCATTGCTGCAATCCGGTGACGGGCGACGATATCGTCGGCTTCATCACGCGTGGCCGAGGTGTCTCGGTGCATCGCGCCAACTGCCCCAACGTCAAGGGCCTCATGGAGCACCCCGAGCGCATGATTGACGTAGAGTGGGATGGTGCTGCCGACACTCTCTTCCAGGTCGAGATCGTGGTCGAGTGCCTGGACCGCATGGGCCTGCTCAAGGACGTCACCATTGCCATTGGCGATGCAGGCGGCAATATCCTTTCTGCCGCCACGTCGACCAACCGCGAGGGTATTGCGACCCTGCGCTTTATGGTCGAGATTTCGGATGCGAGCGGCCTGGATCCGCTGCTGGCTTCCATCAGCAGTGTCGATTCGGTCTACGACGCTCGCCGTCTTATGCCCGGCGAGGGCGGAGCGCAACTCAAGCGCCGTGTGTAGGTGCGAGAGCCTCTCAGCATCATAGATTATTGGTTACGCTCGAGGCATCGTTTGGTGCCTCGAGCGTATTTTAGAAGGAGGGTATGCGCGTGGACGATATGACTTTGGACCTGACACCCCGAGGCGCGGCTTCGATTGAGGCGCTCGTCAACGGCCCGATTCAGACCAACAGCTACGCCGTGATTTCGAATGACGAGTGCTTAATCGTCGATCCGGCGTGGGAGGGCGAGCGTCTTGTGGAGCATATCCGCACCGCGCATCCCGAGGTGCGCGTACTCGGCTCTGTCTGCACGCACGGTCATGCCGACCATGTTGGCGGGGTTGCCGGGGTTCGAGCTGTCGTTGGCGACAGCGCACTATATGAGTTGTGCGCTAAGGACGTGACGGTACCTCGCGCAAATATCGAGGAGCAGCGCGCCATGTGGGGTATCGAGACGCCCGATCCGGGTGAGCCGACGCGTTTGCTTGCCGAGGGCGATACAATCGAGGTGGGCGACGTCTGCCTGCAGGTGATCGAGGCGCCGGGGCATACGCCGGGCGGCATCGTCCTGTTCGCCGCGACCGAGCAGGGGAACATCGCCTTTGTGGGCGACACGCTTTTCCCGGGCAGCCACGGTCGTACCGATCTTTCCGGCGGTGACGAGGCGGCGATTATGCGCTCGCTCTCCAAACTTGCCAAGATGCTTCCGCCCGATACCGTTTGCTTGACGGGCCATGGCGATTCGACCACGATGGCGCGCGAACTTATGCAGAACCCGTTTATGCAGATGTAGGCTCGAAGCCGTCTTTCGAACCACGAAGACCGCTCAATCGTCAAGCTATTTTCCCCAGTGGGTCGATTCTGTGGGGCAAACGGTCAAAATTTGTCCAATCGGATGGTATTCGTGAACAAACGAACGTTTATGCTCGGGTATGTCGTGGTAAAATCTCAGGCGTTATCGGAGCAACCTTACAGGAGGTTTCTTTTATGCTCGTCAACGCAGCAGACATGCTCAAGAAGGCCGAGGCCGGCAAGTACGGTCTCGGTGCCTTCAACACCAACAACCTCGAGTGGACCCTGGCTATTCTCCAGGCCGCCGAGGAGGCCAAGTCTCCGCTGATCCTTCAGTGCACCGCTGGTGCCGCTAAGTGGATGGGCGGTTTCAAGGTCTGCGCCGACATGGTCAAGGCTGCCGTCGAGGCCACGGGCGTTACCGTTCCCGTCGCCCTTCACCTCGATCACGGTTCTTACGAGGACTGCTTCAAGTGCATCGAGGCCGGCTTCACGTCCATCATGTATGACGGCTCTCACGAGGAGACCTTCCAGCTTAACCTCGACCGCACCAAGGAGCTCGTTGAGCTTGCCCACTCCAAGGGCATGTCCATCGAGGCCGAGGTCGGCGGCATCGGCGGCACCGAGGACGGCGTGACCTCCAGCGGCGAGCTCGCTGATCCTGCTGAGTGCAAGCAGATTGCTGACCTGGGCGTCGACTTCCTCGCCTGCGGTATCGGCAACATCCACGGCGTGTACCCTGCCGACTGGGCTGGCCTTTCCTTCGAGCGCCTGGGCGAGATCAAGGCTCAGACCGGCGACCTGCCCCTCGTCCTGCACGGTGGCACCGGCATCCCCGAGGATCAGATCAAGAAAGCCATCTCCCTGGGTATCTCCAAGATCAACGTCAACACCGATCTGCAGCTCGTCTTCGCCAAGGGCGTTCGCGAGTACATCGAGGCTGGCAAGGATCAGCAGGGCAAGGGCTTTGACCCCCGCAAGCTCCTCAAGCCTGGTCGCGACAACATCGTTGCCCGCACCAAGGAGCTCATGGAGGAGTTTGGCTCCGTCAACAAGGCGTAAGCGTCGCTAAACTTCCCGTCGGAAGCCCCGTCCCCCTACACTGTTTCCTTTGCGCTCACCTGGCTTCGCCAGAAGTCGCGCCAAGGAAACAGTTCCGGGGGACGGGGCTTCCTTCGTTTAACGCCGCAGGGTTACTGGGCTGAATTCATTTTTTTTGACTACCGTTCGGCGGTGTTGATGGCTCCCTTGTTGGGGCTTTCTTTTTTATCTCGCTACAATGGACTTCAAGCGTTCTAGTGACTTGGAGTTTTAGTATGGCTGTTGTTAAGGTGCTGCCTTCGGATGGGAAGGTTATTGACGAGGGTCCTGTTGGTTGCTCTGTTGATGTTTGCAATGATGACTTCCGTTTTCTAGATGTTGGCTTGCCACCCGAGATTCTGCGTTTAAAGGACGCGGGGTATCTTTCGCAGGCTATTGAGGCTTGCGACCGCCTACTTGCCCAAGATCCCGATCCCTCGCTTGCTGCCTGCGTTCGTGCCGAGCGGTATCGCATGCTTGAGACGCCGCTTCATTTTTCGGTGTCGCGCGATCGAGCTATTGCGATGATTCGCGAGGAGTGGCCTGAGTTTACCGAGGAGCAGTTTGACGATCTGATTGACCGTAAGCGTATTGACTGGCGCTTTATCGATGGTGAGCTGTTCGTTCTCGACAACTTCCTCGATTCGCTTCGCGTATATCCCAAAGAGGTTCCCGGCATGCGTCCCGATCCTACGGACGGAATTGCACTGCGCAACGAGATGCTCAAGGAGATGGAGTCACAAAACGGATTGACTCGCGTTATTACGCTTAAGGCGTCCTTGTCTGTCCCCGGCGCTCTAGAGGGGGAGACCGTTCGCGCTTGGCTTCCCGTAGCCGCCACCTGCCGCCAACAGTCTCAGGTCGAGATTCTCGACATGACGCCGGAGGGTGCTGTTGCTCCCGCGAACGCTTCGGCGCGTACCGCCTCGTGGTCTTCTTCGAGTGAGCGCTCATTCTCGGTGACTTATCGTTATCACATCGATGCTGCTTATTGTGATGTCTACGGTGGCGCACTTCCGGTTCATCCGCGTATGGACGCGCCTCTGCCCGAGGATATTTCCGAGGACCGTCCGCACATTGCATTCACGCCGTATCTGCAGCAGCTGACGGCCGGTGTTGTTGACGGACTCGTGGATCCGCTCGATCGCGCCCGTGCTATCTATGATTATCTGACGCAGCATATCGACTATCGCTATCAGCCGCCGTACTTGCTTTTGGGATCTATTGCCGATGACTGCGCGCATTCGCTCCGCGGCGATTGCGGCGTTATGGCGCTCACGTTTATCACCATGTGCCGTATCGCGGGCGTGCCTGCCCGTTGGCAGAGCGGCCTGTACGTTGCGCCCGATTCGGTGGGGTCGCACGACTGGGCAGAGTTCTATACGCCGCAGACCGGTTGGCTCAACGCCGACGTGTCATTTGGATCTTCTGCTCGCAGGATGGGGGAGGAGTGGCGCCGCCGTCACTACTTTGGCAATCTCGACCCGTGGCGTATGGTGGCCAACAATCGATTCCAGGCAGAGTTTGAGCCCTCTTTCGACGGCATGCGCGAGGACCCTTACGATAACCAGATGGGTGAGGCTTCGGTCGACGGTCGCGGATGCCGTCAGCGCGAGATGCTCCGCACAGTCGAACTCATCGAAATGCTCGAAGTTCCATTTTCGGACTAATCGGTAGAAAGCTGTGATAAACTAACTCACGCATTACGTGCCCGAGTGGCGGAATTGGCAGACGCAGTGGACTCAAAATCCACCGTTGGCAACAACGTGCGAGTTCGAGTCTCGCCTCGGGCACCATACATGCAAGTGAACGTTCAAGGGGGTTGCGGCCTCCTTTTTCGTGTACGTAATGTGATAACGCGCTGTACGTGTTATTATTCGCAAGGCGTTGTTCCCGCAATGCCCTAAAGAGGAACCCGAGGGTTCCCACCTTTTGGCGCCAATGAGCAGCTGACTGGTCATACAACTTAGATTCCCTTCCTCAAATCGAGGAACTCTATGTGTACGACCTGGTTGCTGAGAAGCGCCGGGTTATTTTTTTATGAATGGAGGTAGGGAAAATAGCTAAGTCTGATGACACCCGCATCAACGACGAGATCACTGCATCTTCGTGCCGTTTGATTGGCGTCGATGGCTCTCAGCTCGGCCTGTTCGCCATCCGCGATGCCCAGCGCGTCGCCGACGATCAGGGTCTCGACCTAGTCGAGATCGCTCCCAACGCGGAGCCGCCGGTCTGCAAGGTCATGGACTACGGTAAGTTCAAGTACCAGCAGGCCATGAAGGCCAAGGCTGCTCGTAAGAACCAGTCCAAGGTCGAGGTCAAGGAAATGAAGTTCCGACCCAAGATCGACGTTGGCGACTACGAGACCAAGAAGGGCCACGTTCTGCGTTTCCTCAAGAAGGGCGCACGCGTTAAGATCACCATCATGTTCCGCGGCCGTGAGATGGCTCACCCGGAGCAGGGCCTTAACGTTCTCGAGCGACTCGCCGAGGATCTCAAGCCTTACGCTACGGTCGAGTCCAAGCCTAAGATGGAAGGCCGTAACATGCTTATGCTGCTCGCCCCGATTAAGGGCGCCTTCGATGAGGATAAAGCGGCAAGCGATACCAAGTAACTAGTGTTCTGTAACCGATTAAGGAGTATTTCATGCCTAAGATGAAGTCCCACAGCGGCACCAAGAAGCGTTTCCGCAAGACTGGTACCGGCAAGCTTATGCGCGCCAAGGCTTTCAAGAGCCACATCCTGAGCAAGAAGTCCACCAAGCGTAAGCGTGGCTTCCGTCAGGAGACCGAGATCGCCGCTGCCGACCGCAAGGTCATCAAGTCGCGTCTCGCCTAAGTTCGCGTTCCCGTTTTTCGTTTTACCGTCTAGGAGTTGATAGAACATGGCACGTATTAAGCGCGCTGTTGCCGCCAAGAAGAAGCGCCGTACCGTTATGCATCGTGCGAAGGGTTACTACGGTGCCGCTTCGCGTACTTACAAGCATGCTAAAGAGCAGGTCCAGCACTCCCTGCAGTATCAGTATCGTGATCGCCGCAACAAGAAGCGCGAGATCCGTTCTCTCTGGATCACTCGTATCAACGCTGCTGCTCGCCTGAACGACATCTCTTACTCTCAGTTCATGCACGGCCTGAAGGTTGCCGGCATCGAGCTCGACCGCAAGGTCCTGGCTCAGATGGCTTACGAGGACATCGAGTCCTTCAACGAGCTGGCTACCATCGCCAAGAAGGCTCTCGAGGCCTAATAGATTCTCTTGAATCGCTAGGGGAGTGTCGCGTTGTGCGCGGCGCTCCCTCTTTTTATCTGAAGCGCTGGTTTATATAGCAAAAGCGCGGGTAGATAGACACTTACAGGTGACCGATCTTTATATATCTCTTAACCGAAGGGTCATCATCTGATACGTGCAGTATTTCTGCACCAGCCTTTCTATGACTTATATAGGAAGCAATGTATTGTGTAGGACTTGTGAAGAGTGGAATTGACGTCCCACAGGGCTTCGCGGTCTGGCAATATATCTCCTTGCCGCGCGGCCCGGTGGAACCGGATCAGCCGCG
>CAUAJB010000040.1 GCA_958429225.1 uncultured Collinsella sp. | reverse complement strand
GTCTTGCTGCTGATTCATGCGCTGGTTTGCCTGGTGCTGTGGACGCTTATGAAGCTGGGCCTGCTGCCGGTGCGCGGGCATATGTTGGCCGTAATGGTGCTCGTGCCGCTGTGGGGCCCGCTGCTGGTGGTGCTGCTTATCGCGCGCAGCGCCGTGTTTGGCGCGGACTTCAGGGACGCCATGCTGGAGTCGCTGCGCATTAACGATGAGTTGCATCGCAGCATCTTGGTGCACGACCGTGAAGCCGATGCAGGCGTTATCCCGCTCGAGGAGGCGCTCATCGTCAACGACCCGGCAGACCGGCGCCGCCTAATGCTCTCCATGCTCACCGAGGAGCCCGATGCGTACCTGGCGCAGCTGCAGGCGGCTAAGCTTAACGACGACGTTGAGGTGGCGCACTATGCCGCGACGGCGGTGGCGCAGATTTCCAAGGAGTCCGATCTTAAACTGCAGCAGCTGGAGCACACCTTTAAGACCGACCCGAGCGCGCATAACCTCAATAAATACTGCGATTTTCTTGGTGAATACTTGGACTCGGGCTTGGCCGAGGGACGCGTGGCTCAGATCCAGCGCCAACAGTACGCGCGCCTGCTTGCGCGCCGCTGCGAGCGCGAGGACTCCGTTGAGCTGCGTATTCGGTATGCCGCGGCGCTGGCCGATATCGACCAGATCGATGAGGCGCAGGCCGTGACCGACCAGCTGGTGCTCGACGTGCCCGAGGAGCAGGAGGTTTGGATGCTTTGCCTGCGCCTGGCGGTGATGCGCCGCGACGGTGACGAAGTTCACCGTGTGATCGACGCGATCGACAAGCAGCATGTGTATTTGAGCGCCGCCAACCGCGAGGAGCTGGCGTTTTGGCGCAACGGAGAGGAGGCCCGATGAGCGTGGTGCAGCATATCCGCGACCGTGCGGGCCATTTTCGCTGGATGGGACTGCTTGTGGTGTGGGCGGTCTTTATTGCCATGGCGGCCGTGCTGCTGGTGGAGCGCGCCGGCGTGCAGTACAGTGCTGGCCAGCATAAGCTGGGGATGCTTGCCGCCAACGATGCGGTGCCGGCCTCCTCGGCGATGTTTGGCCAAAAGCCCACATGCCTGGTCATTACCGATACCGACCAAGCTGGCGTTGAGGACGTAAAGGAGCAGTTTGACCAGATTCTGCTCGACATGAAGGTCGCGCACCGCGACGTGGACCTTGCCCTGGACGGCGCGGATGCCATTCCCTCGCTGACCTCCTTCGATCGTGTGATTTTGCTCATGCCGTCGCTCGATGGGCTCGGTACGCACCTGACCGATATTATGAGTTGGGTGAGTGCCGGCGGTTCGCTTATGCTCGCCATGCCGCCGGACAACTCGAGCTATCTGCAAGTGATTGCCCCCAAGCTTGGCATTGAATCGGCCGGATATGACTACGTAAAAGCCGAAAGCATTGTGCCGAGCGAGGACTTTATGCTCGGCGGGGGAGATCGCTACGAGCTCTCGGACCCCTTTGATTCGTCGCTTTCGGTTTCGCTGCGCGAGACGGCGCATATGTGGGCTAAGACCGGCGATGCGGGCGCCCCGCTCATTTGGTCCAATGACTGCGGTAGCGGACGTACCGTGGTGTGCAATATCGGCGTCTACGACAAGGTCATGCGCGGGTTTTACGCCGCGGCGATCAGCTTGCTGGGCGATGCCACGGCCTACCCGGTCATCAACAGCGCCGTCTTCTACCTAGACGACTTTCCCAGCCCCGTGCCCTCGGGCGACGGCACCTACATCAAGCGCGACTTCGGGCTTTCCATCGCTGACTTTTATGCCAAGGTCTGGTGGCCCGATCTGCAAAAGCTCGCGCAAAAATACGGCATTCGCTATACCGGCGTGATGATCGAAAACTATGAGGACGCGGTCAACCAGACCGAGCCCGCGCGCCAGGCCGATACCACACAGTTCCGCTACTTTGGCGGCATGCTGCTGCAGATGGGCGGAGAGCTGGGCTTTCATGGCTACAACCATCAGCCACTGGCGCTCTGGGACACCGACTATGGCACGCTGTACGACTACAAGACGTGGAAGAACAAGGAGACGCTCGTTGCGTCTCTCAACGAGCTTATCGCCTTTCAGGACGAGGTGCTGCCCAACGCGCACGGCTCGGTCTACGTGCCGCCATCGAATATCCTTTCGGCTCGCGCGCGCAAGATTATCGGCACCGACGTGCCGCGCATTAAGACCGTTGCCAGTACGTATTTTGAGGATGGCACCGATCTTCCGTACGTGCAGGAGTTTGGCGTGGCGAGCGACGGCATTGTGGAGCAGCCGCGTATTGTCTCGGGCGACATGGTCGACGATTCCTATATGCGCCTGGCTGCCGTGTCCGAGCTCAACATGCACTACGTGAGTACGCACTTTATGCACCCGGACGACCTGTTGGACCCCGATCGCGGCGCTACGGAGGGCTGGGAGGTCTACAAGGGCGGCCTGACCGACTACCTGGACTGGCTTACCAAGTCTGCGCCCGACCTGCGTCGCCAGACCGGCTCAGAATGCTCGGGCGCCATCCAGCGCTTTTCGTCGGTGACGGTGAGCGTGGATACAGACGCGGATGCCTGGACGCTCAGTCTGGGCAATTTCCACGACGAAGCGTGGCTCATGCTCCGTGCCAACAACGGCGAGCCGGGAGCAGTCACGGGTGGCGAGATTACGCATCTGACGGGCGACCTGTACCTGGTCAAAGCCACGGACAAGACAGTGACCATTGCGCGCAAGGAGGGTGGCGACAAATGAGAATCTGCTTGGTACTCGAGGGTTGCTACCCCTATGTGCACGGCGGCGTGTCCACCTGGATGCACGGCTATATCCAGGCCATGCCCGAGCACGAGTTTGTGCTGTGGGTGATCGGTGCTCATGCTGCCGACCGCGGCAAGTTTGTCTACGAGCTGCCCAGCAACGTGGTCGAGGTACACGAGGTGTTTCTGGACGATGCCCTGCGTCTTTCGGGCGAGCAGGAAGAGGCAGACTATAACGACATCGAGCGCGAGGCGCTACGCCGCCTGGTGTCGCTCTCCAATCCGGATTGGGACGTGCTGTTCGATATCTTCCAGCGCCGTCGCGTGCATCCGCTCTCGTTTTTGCAGAGCCGCGCCTTTATGGATATCTTTCGCGACGTGTGCCTGGCCGAGTACCCCTACACGCCTTTTGCCGACGCATTCCACACCATGCGCTCCATGCTGCTGCCCGTGCTCTACCTGCTGGGTAGCGAGGTGCCGGTGGCCGATGTGTACCATGCCATCTCGACCGGCTACGGTGGCCTGCTCGCCTGCCTGGGCTCAAGCGTTCACCATGCGCCGGTGCTGCTCACCGAGCACGGCATCTATACCCGTGAACGCGAGGAAGAGATCATTCGCGCCGACTGGGTGGTGCCGTCGTTTAAGGACCGCTGGATCCGCTTTTTCTACCTGCTTTCGGAGGAAATCTACCGTCGCGCCTTTCGCGTGACGAGCCTGTTTCACAACGCCCGCAAGACGCAGATCGATATGGGCTGCGATGCGGACAAATGCCTGGTTATTCCTAACGGTATCCAGTTCGACCGCTTTAAGGACATTCCCTTAAAGCCCGATGACGGCTGGGTGGACATTGGCGCGGTGGTGCGCCTGGCGCCCATCAAGGACGTCAAGACCATGATCTATGCCTTCTTTGAGCTGCACGAGCGCTTGCCCCAGGTGCGTCTGCATATTATGGGCGGCGTGGACGACGAGGAGTACGGCGCCGAATGCCACGCGCTGGTCGATACACTGGGCGTGCGCGACCTGATCTTTACCGGTCGCGTCAACGTGGTCGAGTACATGGAAAAGCTCGACTTTACCATTTTGACGAGTATCTCCGAGGGCCAGCCGCTCAGCGTGCTGGAGTCGCTTGCCGCACGTCGTCCCTGTGTGACGACCGAGGTGGGCTGCTGCCGTGAGCTGCTCGAAGGCGCCCCGGGCGACGACTTTGGCGTGGCGGGTTTTGTGACGCCGCCCATGTATCGCAAGGGCCTGGCCGATGCCATGGAGCGCATGTGCACAAGCCGCGCCCGTCGCATTGAGATGGGGGAGCGCGGCCAGCGTCGCGTTGCCACGTTCTTTTTGCACGAGCAGATGCTCGCCAACTATCGCGCGCTGTACGACGACACGGCGCGTGCGTTTGACCTGCCCAGAGAGGGGGAGTAGCCAGTGGCCGGAATCGGTTTTGAGCTCAAACGCCTGTTTAGGCGCAAGGGTCTGTTTGCCACGATGCGCGCCTATGGCTACGCCGGCATTGTGTGCACGGGTCCCATGTTGCTGGGCGTGCTGCTCCAAGTGGGTATCTTGGTGCTGTGCGGCCTGTGGGGTGTGGGCCGCGCCAACCAGGATCTGCTGGTGTGCATGGTGACCTATACGCTGCTGGCGTCGCTTACGCTCACGAGCTTTTTCTCCATGCCGGTCACGCGCTTTTTGGCCGACATGCTTTTCTCTGAGCGCGAAGAAGAGGTCTTGCCTTCGTTTTGGGGCTCCAACGCCATCATGCTGGTTGCGGGCACGGTGCTCTACGGCGTCTTTTTGCTGTTCTCGGGCGCCACGCTGCTGCAGGGGCTGCTGTGCCTGTGGCTTTTCAACATCATGATCGTCAACTGGAACGGCATGAGCTACCTCACGGCCATCAAGGATTACCGTGGCATTCTGTGCAGTTTTGCGGCTGCCATTGGCGTGGCGTGCCTGTGCGCCCTGGCTGCGCTGGCGCTGGGACTGCCGCCGGTTGAGGGTCTGTTGGCGTCAATCGCCCTGGGCTACGGCGTCATGCTCGCCTGGGACGTGGTACTGCTGTACCGGTATTTTCCGCAGAGCGACCGCAGCCCCTGGCTCTTTTTGCAGTGGCTCGATCAGTTTATGCCGCTGGCGCTCACGGGTCTGTTTACCAACTTGGGACTTTTTGCGCACCTGGTGATCATATGGGCCGGTCCCATTGGCGTGCAGGTCAAGGGCTTGTTTTATGGCGCGCCCTACCACGATGTGCCGGCGCTCATCGCGTTTTTGACCATTCTGGTCACGACCGTCAACTTTGTGGTCTCGGTCGAGGTCAATTTCTATCCGCGCTACCGCGACTACTACAGCCTGTTCAACGACGGCGGCGTGGTGGGCGATATTGTGGTTGCCGAGGAGGAAATGCTCGCCACGCTCAACCGGGAGCTGTGGTTTTGTGCGCTCAAGCAGCTGTTTGTGACCGCGGCGGTTATCTCGCTCGAGACCACGGTGCTCTCGGCCCTGCCGCTGGGCTTTAACAGCCTTATGCACGGGTATTTTCGCACGCTGTGCGTAGGCTATGGCCTGTATGCCGTGGGCAATACGGTGATGCTCATCTTGCTGTACTTTACCGACTACAAGGGAGCCGTGCTGGCCTCGGGCCTGTTTGCCGGTGTGGCAGGGCTGGCGACCGCCGTGTCGTTGCTTTTGCCGCAGCAGTTTTACGGCTTTGGTTTTTTGTTGGGTGCGGCGGTGTTTTTTATCGTGGCGCTGCTGCGGCTCGATACCTATACCGCCAACTTGCCGTATCGTATCCTGAGTCAACAGCCCATGGTGGCGACCGACAAAACGGGTCGTTTTACACAGTTGGGCCGCTTGCTCGACCGTGCCGAGCAGCGCTATGAGGAAGCCCGCCATAAGGGCGAGCCGCATGGCTGGTTTGAGCGTACGGTGGTCCGTGTGTATCGCAACCATTGGGGAGGTTCTGATGACCGATAGGATGATGTCTCGTCGTCGCCTGATTGAGGCGGCTGCCGGTGCGCTGTTGCTTTCGGGCTGCTCGGTGCAGGAAGACTCCTCGACCAAAAAGATCAAAAAGCAGGACAAGATTAAAAAGGCCGAGTCCTCGGGAGAAGCCAAGCACCTGCGCGACAAGGACGAGCTCTACGAGGTCTATGACGACTCGGGCATTGTGACCATGTACCTGACGGTCTCTCGCGGCAACAGCTCCGAGAACACTGATCATAGCTGGGCCGAGATCAATACGTACTCGGTGTATGACTACGCCGACATGGGCGTGGCACGCTATCAGGTTATGGGCCTGCTGCAGGCGGGCGACGAAGACGGCCCGGTGGCCGGCGAGGTTGGCTATGGCGAGGAAGCGCCCAATGCTACCGTGCAGGTGCGCGGCCAGACGTCGAGCTCCTACACGCAGAAGAATTACAAGGTGGAGCTCAAAAAAGGAAAGGGTGCCTGGCGCCAGCAGCGCGCGATTGCGCTCAACAAGCATATGGCCGAGGGTATGCGTTTTCGCAACAAGATGGCCTACGACCTTATCCGCGGCATTCCCCAGATGATGGGTCTGCGTACGCAGTTTGTGCATCTGTGGGTGTGCGACCAGACCGAAAAGTCCAACGACACCTTTGAGGACTACGGCCTGTTTACGCAGGTAGAGCAGCTTAATAAGACGGCGCTTAAGGCACATGGCCTAGATAAGAATGGACACCTGTACAAGGTGAACAACTTTGAGTTCTATCGCTACGAGGACACCATTAAGCTCGCCGACGATCCCGACTACAACCAGGCGGCTTTTGAGGGCATGCTTGAGATTAAGGGCGACTCGGACCACAGCAAGCTCATCGAGATGCTCGATGCGCTCAACGATGAATCGCAAAAGATCGATGACGTGCTCGACACCTACTTTGATACCGAGAATCTGGTCTATTGGCTGGCGTTTCAGATCCTGACGGGCAACTGCGATACGCAGAACCGTAACTGCTATCTGTACAGCCCGCTCAACTCAAATACCTGGTACTTTTTGGATTGGGATAATGACGGCATGCTGCGTAAGCTTGAGCTGAGCCTGAAGGGTTTCTCGGACTACGCGAGCTGGGAGCGCGGCGTGAGCAACTACTGGGGTAACGTTCTGTTTAACCGCGCGTTGCACAGCAAGTCGTTCCGCAGCGAACTCGACCGTGCCGTCAAGGACTTGCGCTCGTATTTGACCGAGGAACGTCTGGCCAAGATAATCAAACATTATCGCGAGGTGACCGAATCCTTGGTCTTTGTTTCGCCCGATATCGACAATCTGCCTGTCACCAAGGATCAATACGAGCAAATCGCCGCGGCGATTCCCTCCGAGATCGAGGAGAACTATAAGAGCTATTGCGAGAGCTATAAAAAGCCCATGCCGTTCTACATTGGTGTGCCGCAGATCGATAACGGTAAGCTGCGCTTGAACTGGGATGCCGCGTACGACTTTGAGGCGCGCGATATTCGCTATACCGTTGAGCTTGCGCGCGACTATGCCATAAGCGACGTGCTTTTTAAGGCCGAGGACGTGCTGTTTCCCGAGGTGACCTGCGATGCGCCCGATACCGGCCAGTTTTTTGTGCGCGTGCGTGCTACCAACTCCGACGACTATACGCAAGATGCGTTTGACTGCTATGTGACCGACGACGGCAAGCACTACGGCATGAAGTGTTTTTACGTGCAGGACGGCGGTAAGGTCGTGGAGGACACGTATGAGGAGGGCTAGCGCGCTGCTTGAGCGCCTGGCGGCACCTCCTGCGCGTACCACGCAGGAGCGTTACCGCCACGAGCTCAAATATCTCATTAACGAGGGTGAGCACACTGCGCTTGCCTGCCGCATGGCGCCGGTATTTAAGCTGGACAAGCATGCGCAGGCGGGCGGTTACACCATTCGCAGCCTGTACTTTGATGACTACTGCAACTCGGCCTACGAGGAAAAAGACGCCGGTATCCTCATGCGAAAAAAGTACCGCGTGCGCATCTATAACGGTGGCGACAAGGTGATTAAGCTCGAGCGCAAAAAGAAGTACGGCAGCTGGATTTACAAGGAGGACGCGCCGCTCACGCGTGGCGAGTTTGAGCAGATTCTGGCTGGCGACTACGACTTTTTGCTGAGGAGTCCTTATCCGCTCTGTCGCGAGTTCTACATCGAGTGCATCTGCAATATGATGCGCCCGCGGACCATCGTGGACTACGAGCGCGAGCCGTGGGTGATGGATGAGGGCACCGTGCGCATCACGTTTGACATGAACGTGCGTGCCGCGGTGGGAAGCTTCGATATCTTTGACGCGACGCTGCCCGCGCTGCCGGTCCTGGAGCCCGGCAAGCAGGTGATGGAGGTCAAGTTTACGGAGTTTTGCCCGCAGCTGGTGCGCGATATGGTGCCGCCGGGAGCGGCCGAGCTTACGGCGGTCTCCAAGTACTGCCTGTGTTACGAAAAGACCGCCTACCTTCGCGGATTTAATTACTGGGAATCGGATTTTGAGAACCGAGGGGATATTTAGACCATGAGCACCAGGGACTTTTTTAAGAACTCCGTCTTGGAGGCGTTTGGCCAGGTCGACCCCGCCAAGATTGGCCTTTCGCTGCTCGTGGCGCTCGCCATGGGCATCCTGATCTACTACGTGTACAAGCGCTTTTTTACCGGCGTGGTGTATTCGCGCAGCTTTGCCGTGACGCTCGTGGGCATGTGTGTGCTCACCTGCATGGTCACGCTCGCGATCTCGACGAACGTTGTCATCTCGCTCGGTATGGTCGGTGCTCTGTCCATCGTCCGCTATCGTACAGCGGTCAAGGACCCTCTCGACTTGCTGTACCTGTTTTGGGCCATTACCACGGGCATTACGGCGGGTGCCGGCATGTATGCGCTCGTGGGGCTCACGGCAGTGGTGATCGTGGCCATGATCGCCGGCTTTGCGAGCCACCAGGACAAGGCGCGCGTGTACATGATGGTCATCCACTACACGGGTCAGACCACCGGCGACGATATCGTGCGTGCCTTTGGCCGCACCAAGTTCACCGTTAAGTCCAAGACCATGCGCGGCGACAAAGTCGAGATGGCCGTGGAGGTATTCTCGGACGGCGTGGACATGCCCTATGCCGACGCGATTCGCACGCTCGATGGCGTTGAGGACCTGACCCTCATCCAGTACAACGGCGAGTATCATGGATAACTATGTTCCGGTGTTCTAACGAACGCCGGACCGCTCGACGCTGCGCGGGCATCTGCCGGGCGATCTGCCGCTCAAACCGTCGCTCGCGTACATGAAGTACGCTTCGCTCCTCTTTCGCGGCACCTCGCCACGGCAGCTGCCCGCTCGCTGACGTTTGCTCGACCTGGGTGATATTGATTTATCCGAAGCGCCGTCACGGGTATCATGGTGAAAGCGATTTCAATGACAGGGGTGCTCGTGGTAAAGATGAAAGATGTGGCCGAGTTGGCTGGCGTTTCGAGCGCCGCGGTCTCGCGCTACCTCAACGGTGGATATATCTCGGCGGACAAGGCCGAGCGCATTAAGCAGGCGATTGAGCTGACCGGATACGTGCGATCTAGTCAGGCTCGCGCGCTGCGCACCGGTTCCACCAAGCTCATCGGCGTCATCGTGCCTAAGATTAACTCGGAATCCGTGAGCCGCATTACCGCCGGTATTGGCCAGGTGCTCGGTCGCCGTGGCTACCAGATGCTGCTCGCGAATACTGATAACGTGGCCGAGCGTGAGCTCGAGTATCTCGACCTGTTCCAGAACCACCCGGTCGATGGCATCGTGCTCGTGGCGACCATGATCACCGACGAGCACCGTCGCGCGATTGAGTCATGCCGTGTGCCCATTGTGTTGATCGGCCAACATGTCGAGGGCGCGGCGTGCGTCTATCACGACGATTACGAGGCTGCCTTTGAGCTGGGCCATGCGCTTGCGGGTCGCGTGGACGGCAAGATCGCCTATATTGGAGTTACCGAAGAGGACCGCGCGGCCGGTTATGACCGCCGTCGCGGTTTTGAGGCCGGCCTGCGCGCCGCGGGTAACCCGCTCGATGCCGCCTTGATTCGCCTGGGCTCGTTTACGCTCGACTCGGGCTATGGTGCGGCGCGTGAGCTGCTTTCTGTCGCTCCCGATGTTTCGTTTATCGCCTGCGCTACCGACACTATGGCGGCCGGCGCGCTTCGTGCCATCGATGAGGTTCGCGGCATGGGCGAGGGCATACACCGCGTGAGTGGTTTTGGCGACAACGCGTTTTTGCGCGCGCTGACGGGCGGCATTCCCACCGTGCATTATGGCTACCTGACCAGTGGCGTCGAGGCGACCAGTATGCTGCTCGACACGCTTGATGGCGAGGAGGGGGAGAGCGGTTTGAAGACGCTCAAGCTCGGCCATCAGCTGATGAATGTCTAGACTTTGGGCGCGTCTTCCGGCCTCCGACCCCCTGTTTTTGCCTCAAAACTACCTTTCACCGTCAAAAAACTACCGTTTACCGCTATATGAAAACGATTACAGACATATGAAACTGAAAACGATTACAGTGTAAGTGTCAAAGATGGCCGGGTGCACATGCGCCCGTTGGAGGAAAGGGACATCATGGACTACCGCAAATCAGCCCAAGAGGTGCTCGACAACATCGGAGGCGCCGGCAACGTCGTGTCTGCCGCGCACTGCGCTACGCGTCTGCGTCTGGTGATTGCCGACAACGCTAAGGTCGACAAGGAGGCTATCGAGAACATCGACGGCGCCAAGGGCGTCTTTGAGGCTCAGGGCCAGCTCCAGATTATTTTTGGCACCGGCACCGTTAACAAGGTCTACGACGAGTTCATCGCGCTCAGCGGCGTCGAGGCTGCCACCAAGGCCGAGGTCAAGGAGGCCGCGGCTCAGCAGCAGAACGTCTTTATGCGCGCCATTAAGGTGCTCGGCGATATCTTCGTCCCCATTATCCCTGCCATCGTGGCCTCGGGCCTGCTGTTGGGCATTATGAGCGCCCTTAACTTTATGGCCTCCAACGGCTTTATCGCGCTTGACACCAATAACTTTATCTACAAGATCGCCGATCTGGTCTCGGGCACGTCCTTTGGCTTCCTGCAGATCCTGATTGGTTACTCCGCTGCTAAGGCCTTCGGCGCCAACCCGTACCTGGGTGCTGTCGTCGGTGGCGCATTCATCAACTCCTCGCTGCAGAGCGCCTACACGGTTGCCTCCGAGGGCGTGCAGACCATGGTCACCGTCATTCCCGGCGTGTACAGCTTTGAGTGGGTCGGCTATCAGGGCCATGTGATCCCCATCGTTATCGCCTGCGCCATTCTGGCCTTCCTCGAGAAGCGCCTGCACAAGATCGTTCCCGAGATGTTCGACCTCTTTGTGACCCCGCTTGTCTCTGTGTTCGTGACCGTGCTCGTGACCCTCGTTGCCGTCGGCCCCATCTTTGTCTGGGCCGAGAACGCCGTCCTCGGTCTGATCCAAGCCCTGCTCACCCTGCCCTTTGGTGTCGGTTCCTTTATCGTCGGCCTGTTCTATGCGCCTACGGTCGTCACCGGTATCCACCAGATGTACACCGCCATCGACCTGGGCCAGCTTGCTCAGTACGGCGTGACCTATTGGCTGCCCATCGCCAGTGCCGCCAACATCGCTCAGGGTGGCGCCGCCCTCGCCGTTGCCTTTAAGACCCGCGACGCCAAGATCAAGGGCCTGGCACTTCCTTCGGCTCTGTCCGCCTTCATGGGCATCACCGAGCCTGCCATCTTCGGCGTGAACCTGCGCTTCTTTAAGCCCTTCATCGCCGGCTGCATCGGCGGCGGTTGCGGTGCCCTGGTCTGCGCGCTCACTTCACTTGCCGCTTCCGGCACCGGCGTTACCGGTATCTTCGGTATCCTGCTGTGCCTGGCCCAGCCCGTGCAGTACGCGATCATGTTTGCGGTCGCCGCGCTCGTGTCCTTCGCCATTTCGTTTGTCCTGTACAAGGACGAGCCCAAGGCTTCCGAGCAGGCCTAAGAGCTTTTGATTGAGGGGTGCCCGCGGGCTGTTTGCTCGCGGGCGTTTCCCGTATCTGGTGCCGATCTCTGGTGCCTTGTAACTTTCGATCCGTTAGGACTTTGATATGTCTAATGCACTTGGCCGCGACCTTGCAAAGCTGGTTGCCGCTGTTGACGCTGCCGCCTCTGAGTGCGGTCATGGCGCGTTTGGCCAGCGCTTCCACATTATGCCGCCGGCGGGATGGCTCAACGACCCCAACGGTCTTTGCCAGGCGGACGGCGTGTTCCACGCCTATTTTCAGTATGCGCCGTTTGATGTCGAGGGTGGCGTTAAAGCCTGGGGCCATGCGACGAGTCGCGACCTTATGACGTGGGACTACGTTGGCGCTCCGCTGCTGCCCGACGAGCCGTTCGATTGCCACGGTGTGTATTCGGGCTCCGCGCTTGCCGAGGATGGCCGCATTCGCGTGCTGTACACGGGCAACGTTAAGCTTTCCGATGCGGACGGCACGTATGACTACGTCAATACCGGTCGACGAGCCGATACCGTGTATGTCGAGAGCGTTGATGGCCTTGCCGGTCGGGAGTTCAGCCAAAAGCGCGTGGTGCTGGCGTCCGAGGATTATCCCGACGATCTGACCTGCCACGTGCGCGATCCCAAGGTATGGCGCGATGATGATGGGCGCTACCACATGGTGCTGGGCGCGCGTCGTCGTGTGGACGGGCCGCATGTCGAGAGCCGTTTTTGTGCGATGCACGGCGAAGGTGCCGGGCGCGATGTGGGCGAGATCTTGGTGTACGGCTCGGCTGGCATGCTGAGCTGGGAGCTCGAGAGCCGTGTGTCTACGCCCGAGCGTTTTGGCTTTATGTGGGAGTGCCCGGGGTATCTGGAGCTTGAGGCGGATGGCGGTGTGCCGGCGAAGTTCCTTTCCTTCTCTCCCCAGGGGCTTGAGGGCGGCCGTTGGGACCGCGGCAACGTATACGCTGCTGGCTACATGCCTGTAACGGGCGACATTACCGGTGGTGACGGTGCCTATGAGCTGGGCGAGTTCCGCCTGTGGGACGCCGGTTTTGACTTCTATGCGCCGCAGGAGTTTACGTCCGAGGATGGTCGCCACATTCTGATTGGCTGGATGGGCATGCCCGATGAGCCGTCCTATGACAATGCGCCCACCGTGGCGTGCGGCTGGCAGCACTGCATGACGGTACCGCGTGAGCTCACGGCCGGTTCCGACGGCGTGGTGCTGCAGCAGCCGGCGCGCGAGATCGAGCGCCATTATGCCTCGGTGCGCGTGGGGGAGGGTTCGTTGGAGGTTGCCGGCAATACCTGCTTTGACGTTGTTGTTGACGGTGTCGACGGCGCGTTTACCGCGACCGTTGATGGCGAGCTGAAGCTGTCGTTTGCGCCCGCCGAGGGCGAACTGCCCGCGCGCTTTGAGATGCGCTTCGCGGATGAGTCGCGCGCTTCTGCCGGCCGCGGCCGCACCGTGCGCTGGGAGCCCGTCGACGAGGTTCGTAACGTGCGCATTGTTGGCGATGTCTCGTCGGTCGAGGTGTTTGTGAACGATGGTGCGCTCGTGTTTTCGACGCGCATCTATCCCGAGGTCTATGGCGTGACCGTTGACGCTCCGGGTGCGAACGTGAACTATCACACACTCAACATCTAGGTGATTGGTCGTCTATCGGCGCTATACTGCAGCCGTTGCCCACGATGCGGGGAACATCCGCATCGTGGGTTTTTGTTTTGAAGGGACGGTGCCGTATGGGCGTACAGCAGCTAGAAGAGGCCTGGACTGTAAGGGCCGGCGCGCGTGAGGCGCGTCTTGTCGCGGCCCCGCATGTGCCGGCGGCTCTGTCGCAGCTGGGTATTGTGCGTCCCGGTGACCGCCTGGTCGCGTTTGCCGATGACTTTGCCGATGCGTTTGCGCACGGCTTTGATGGCTGCGATGTCGTGCTGGTGGGTTCGCCGTCCGCCGATGTGTTTGCTGCCGCATCCAAGGGCTTTGATGCTTCGTTTGATGCCGAAGGGCCGCATCTGTGGTGGTTCGTCAACTCCATCGGCGGGTTTGGACTGCGCGTGCCCGATCTGCGTGCGCTGGGTCGGGCGGCGCGTGAGGCCCATGCGCTGCTTGTTGTGGACAACACCGTGGCATGCGTCTTTGGCTGCGATCCGCTGCGGCTGGGCGCCGTGCTGTCGCTCGAGGCGCTCGACCGCGTGTGTGCCGGTAAGGCTCCACGCAAGCTCGTTGCTGCTTCGGTGGCGCGCTCGCAGCTCAAGCGCCATCGTGTGGATGCTGCTGCCGAGTGCGCACATGCCCTGCTTGAGGGCTGCGGCTTGGCCAAGCTTAATTTGCCTGCTGGCGAGGCCGCTGTGCTGGAGCGGGGACTGGACTCGCTCGATGTCCGCATGCAGGCACACTTCGATCGTGCCCGTGCGCTGGCAGAGTATCTGGCCGCCAACGAGATGGTGCGCAACGTGCGCTATCCTGGGCTAAGCTCGCATCCCGACCATGCGGTTGCAACGGGAATCCTCGAGCACGGCTTTGGCCCGGCAGTTGAATTTGACCTTATCGAGCGTAGCGCGGGCGAGCTGTTCGATGCTTTGCCGGGGGAGTTTCGTACATCGCCCGCTGGCGGCGCAACGACGCGCCTTTCGGCCCCACGTGACAAGCAGGGGAGCACCATCCGCCTCTTCGCCGGCACCGACGACCCCCTGGTCGTAGCGTCCGCCCTTGACAACGCCCTTCGTAAATTAGCTACTTTTTAATACTTGCGATGAGGTCGTTTGCTTTGGTGGCAATGACGTTGTTGATGTCGGCCTGCAGCTCCTCGTAGACCGCTATGGCTCGCTCGCCGGCGGGGGTCAGGGTGGACCCGCGGGCGCCGTCGCGCTCGATGAGCTTGCAGCCCAGCTGTCCTTCCGCCTCGTTCACAATGCGCCAGGCCTTGGAATACGCCATTCCCATGCTCTTGGCGGCGCGGTTGAGCGAGTGCTCGCGGGCGATACCCTGCAGCAGCAAGACGCAGCCGTGGCCGAACACGCCCGGCAGATCTTTGTCGCACGACTGAATGACCAGTTTTGCCGTCGTCTTGTACTCCATGCGCTCCACGTCTCTCCGCTAAAGTGTTTGCTGGGCAAACGCAAAGCTTGCGTCAAACCCTCGTGTGCTCTTCTTAAATCATGCATTGTAGCAGTCAAAGTGCGTTAAGATACTTCCCCAGTATTGGGCGCCCAAGGTTGGGCTGGGTCCTACGAGGCCTGCAGCCGACCGGTCGCATGGAAAAAGGAGAAACATGGCTACGTTCTTTCCCGGTGAGTCCCACACGTTTTCGGAGTATCTGCTGGTCCCTGGTTACTCGTCCTCGCAGTGCATCCCCAACAACGTCTCTCTTAAGACGCCGCTAACCCGCTTTAAGCGCGGTGAGAAGCCGGCAATCACCCTGAACATCCCCATGGTTTCCGCCATCATGCAGTCCGTCTCGGGCGTCGATATGGGTGTCGCGCTCGCTACCGAGGGTGGCCTGTCCTTCATTTACGGTTCCCAGAGCGCCGAGTCCGAGGCCGCTATGGTCAAGGCCGTCAAGGATCACAAGGCCGGTTTCGTTCAGTCCGATTCCACGCTGACCCCCGACATGACCATGGAGCAGGTCATCGAGCTCAAGGAGAAGACCGGTCACTCTACCATGCCGGTTACCGACGACGGCACTCCCAAGGGTAAGCTCCTGGGCATCGTCACCAGCCGTGACTATCGCCCCAGTCGCGATGACCACCAGACGAAGGTCTCCGAGTTCATGACCCCGCGTGAGCAGCTCATCGTGGGCGACAAGAACATCAGCCTCAAGGTTGCCAACGACGTCATCTGGGACAACAAGCTCAACGCCCTGCCCATCGTCGACGACAACGATCACCTCATGGGCATCGTCTTCCGCAAGGACTACGACAGCCACAAGACCAACCCCAACGAGCTGCTCGATAACGACAAGCGCTACATGGTCGGCGCCGGTATCAACACCCGCGACTATGCCGAGCGCGTGCCGCTGCTCATCGAGGCCGGCGCCGATGTCCTGTGCATCGACTCTTCCGAGGGCTTCAGCGAGTGGCAGAAGCGCACCATCGAGTGGATCCGCGCCAACTACGGCGAGGACGTCAAGGTCGGCGCCGGTAACGTCGTCGACGCCGAGGGCTTCCGCTTCCTGGCAGACTGCGGTGCCGACTTCATCAAGGTCGGTATCGGCGGCGGTTCCATCTGCATCACCCGCGAGACCAAGGGCATCGGCCGTGGCCAGGCTACCGCACTGATCGACGTCTGCCGCGCCCGTGACGAGTACTACGAGGAGACCGGTGTCTACGTGCCCGTGTGCTCCGACGGCGGCATCGTCTACGACTACCACATGACGCTCGCCCTTGCCATGGGTGCCGACTTCATGATGCTGGGCCGCTACTTCGCCCGCTTCGACGAGAGCCCGACCGAGCGCGTCAACGTCAACGGTCAGTACATGAAGGAGTACTGGGGCGAGGGTTCCGCGCGTGCCCGCAACTGGCAGCGCTACGACCTGGGCGGCGCCGCGAAGCTCAGCTTCGTCGAGGGCGTCGACTCTTACGTTCCCTACGCCGGTTCCCTCAAGGACGGCGTGGGCGGTACGCTCTACAAGGTCAAGTCCACGATGTGCAACTGCGGTGCCCTCTCGATCCCCGAGCTCCAGGAAAAGGCGCGCCTAACGCTGGTCAGCTCCACCTCCATCGTCGAAGGCGGCGCCCACGACGTAGTCGTGAAAGACTCCCAGCAGAGCGTTTCCTATCGATAAGGTAAGAGCTGCATATCAAAGGTTGATTCTCAGCCACGTTATTTAGATAAAGCGAGATGCCCGCAAGTCGCAGGCATCTCGCTTGTTGTATTTGCTAGAATCATCCAAGTTAACCCTAGGGTCGGGCGGCTAGGCTTTGCTCGCTGCAAGTTCCGCACGAGCCGAAGGCCACTTAATGTGGCCTTCGTGCGAGCAGGACTGTCCGCAGCAGCGAGTAAAGCCTAGCCGACCGGCCCCAATCAAGATAAAAGGAGCTGATATGTGCGATTGCACAGATCATAAGGACGAGATCCCTGCCTACGACGCGCAGGCCATTGAGTCCAGGTGGATGAAGGCCTGGGAGGACTCCAACCTCTTTGCCGTCGACACCGACGACAGCAAGCCCAAGAAGTACGTGCTCGAGATGTTCCCGTATCCGTCGGGCGACCTGCACATGGGCCACGCGCGCAACTACACCATCGGCGATGCCATGGCCCGTCAGGCCCGCATGCGCGGCTACGACGTGCTGCATCCCATCGGCTTTGACGCCTTTGGCCTGCCCGCCGAGAACGCCGCCATCAAGCACAACACGCAGGCTGCCGCTTGGACGTATAAGAACATGGACCAGGCGCTCGCCACGATGAAGCGCATGGGCTTCTCCTACGATCTGGATCGCATGGTCAAGACTTGCAGCCCCGACTATTACCGCTGGGGCCAGTGGATCTTTGAGAAGATGTGGGAAAAGGGCCTGGTCTACCGTAAGAAGAACCCGGTCAACTGGTGCCCCACCTGCAAGACCGTTCTGGCCAACGAGCAGGTTACCGAGGGCAAGTGCTGGCGCTGCGGCACCGAGCCCGAGAAGCGCGACCTGGAGCAGTGGTACTTCAAGATCACCGAGTACTCCCAGGAGCTGCTCGACGATCTGGAGAAGCTCCCCGGCTGGCCCGAGCGCGTCAAGCAGATGCAGGCTAACTGGATCGGTCGCTCCGAGGGCGCTGAGGTCGACTTTACCCTTTGCGACCAGGATGGCGAGCCCATCGAGGGCGACGAGGGTAAGATCACCGTCTTCACCACGCGTGCCGATACGCTCTTTGGCGTGTCCTTCTTTGTCCTGGCTCCCGAGTACGCCGGCCTGCATGAGCTCGTCGAGGGCACGGAGTACGAGGAGGCCGTCACCAAGATCGTCGAGGACTCCAAGCATATCTCTGCCGTCGAGCGTGCCCAGGGTACCCTCGAGAAGCATGGTGCCTTTACGGGCCGCTACGTGGTGAACCCCGTCAACGGCGAGAAGGTCCCCGTGTGGGTTGCCGATTATGTCGTTGCCGACTATGGCACCGGCGCCGTCATGGCCGTTCCCTGCGGCGACCAGCGCGACTTTGAGTTTGCCCGCAAGTACGACCTGCCGATCGTGCCGATCATCCTGGACGATGACGATCGCGCTGCCGTCGAGGCCAGCGGCGAGACCATCGATACCTTCCATGCCGAGACCGTCGACTGGGATTGCGCTCACGCTGCCGAGGGCACGCTCGTCCAGTCGGGCAAGTACACTGGTATGCGCGGCGGTAAGCACTCCGAGGGCGAGGCTGCCATCGTGGCCGACCTCGAGGCCATGGGCTGCGGTCGTCGCAAGGTCGAGTTCCGCCTGCGCGACTGGCTCATCAGCCGTCAGCGTTATTGGGGCAACCCCATCCCGGCCATCCACTGCGAGCACTGCGGCATCGTGCCCGTGCCCGAGGATCAGCTGCCGGTGACGCTGCCCGAGAACCTGGACCTGGGCGCCGGCGAAACCCTCGCCGAGTGCAAGGAGTTCTACGAGACCACCTGCCCGGTCTGCGGTCGCCCGGCCAAACGCGAGACCGATACCATGGACACCTTCACCTGCTCCAGCTGGTATTACCTGCGCTATACCGATCCGCACAACACCGAGCTGCCCTTCTCCCGTGAGGCCGCCGACCGTTGGATGCCCGTCGATAACTACATTGGCGGCATCGAGCACGCCATTCTGCACCTGCTCTACAGCCGCTTCTTTACCAAGGCGCTGCGCGACCTGGGCCTGCTGAGCGTGGACGAGCCCTTTACCAACCTGCTGTGCCAGGGCATGGTCAAGGACGAGAACGGCGACACCATGTCCAAGTCCAAGGGCAATGTCGTGCCCCCGAGCTCGGTTATCGAGCCCTACGGCGCGGACACCATGCGTCTGGCGATCCTGTTTATCGCCCCGCCTGAGAAGGACTTTGACTGGGATCCCAAGGCCGTTGAGGGCGCCAACCGCTTCATCAAGCGCGCCTGGCGTATCGTGTGGCAGCTCGTCAAGTCCGGCGACGCCAACGTTGCCTTCGATAAGGCTGCGCTCGACGAGACCGCTATGAAGCTCTATCGCGAGCGTCACCGCACCATCGCCAAGTGCACCGAGGACTATGACCGCGGCCAGTTCAACACTGCAATCTCCGCCGTCATGGAGCTCGTCAACGCTGCGAGTGCCTACCTTAACGCCACTGAGGGCGCAGAGCGCGACAAGGCGCTGTGCTACGGCGTGGCCAAGGACATCGTGAGCGTCTTGGCGCCCATCTGCCCGTTCTGGGCCGACGAACTGTGGCACGAGGCGCTTGGCTGCGAGGGCAACGCCTATACCGCCGCCTGGCCCGAGTTCGACCTGGCCGAGTCCATCGAGGACACGGTGCAGATCGTCGTCCAGGTGCTCGGCAAGGTCCGTGGCCGTATCGACGTGTCCCGCGATGCCTCCAACGAGGAGATGCAGGCTGCCGCCGAGGCCGCCGTCGCCAAGTGGCTCGAGGGCAAGACGGTCGTCAAGGCCATCTGCGTGCCCGGCAAGCTGGTCAACCTGGTGGTCAAGTAAACGCTGCACGCATAGCT
>CAUAJB010000039.1 GCA_958429225.1 uncultured Collinsella sp. | reverse complement strand
ACCTCACGCGGCGTCAAGTGCGTATCGGCTCCCACGCGGCCGAACTCAATCTTGAGAAAGTCCACCAAGTCGTTTTCGGTAAGCGTGGGCGTCCAGCCAAAGTAGCCGGCATGGATCTGCATGAGTTTTTCGATGAGCACCAGCAGCTCCTCATAGGTGAGTGGCTGCAGGCGGATGATGGGCGCGAGCATGTCCTTAAGGTCCTCGCGCGCAAAGCGGCCCTGAGCGAGTCGGCTGCGCAGGGCTTCGTAGGAGAACACGCCGCGGCGGCGGTCTTCGATGGAGGTTGGCGTGCCGCCCATGATCATGCCCAGGTACTGCGCTTTGCCCTGGAGCGTGTCGTTGTACATGGTCAGGATTTTCTCGTAGTTGTACTGGCGCGTGATGGCGTTGGGAATCTTATACAGATTCACGAGCTCGTCGATGAGCACCAGCATGCCCTTGTAGCCGCTGCAGACCAAAAAACGCGCGATGAGCTTAACGTAGTCGTACCAATCGTCATCGCTGATGATGGTCGAGGAGCCCAACTCGGCGCGTGCCTCGCTCTTGGTGCGGTACTCGCCGCGAATCCATTTGGTCACGCGGCTCATAGTCTCTTCATCGCCCTCGGATACGGCCATGCGATAGCGGCGGAGCATGCGGGTGAAGTCGAAGCCGTGGACCATCTCCTCGAGCGGGGCCAGTTGGGCATTGACGACCGACTCGTCGACGTCGGCACACGAGGCGACCCAGCGATCCAAAATAAGGTTGAGCGCACCGCCCTCGGGGCGCGTCTTGGTCGATATATTGCGGATGAGCTCGCGGTAGGTGGCAAGGCCCTGTCCTTGACCGCCCTGCAGGCGGCGCTCGGGCGACAGGTCGGCATCAGCGACGACGAATCCCTCGCCCATGGCGTGCGTGCGGATGGTCTGGAGCAAAAAGCTCTTGCCGGCGCCATAACGACCGACCAGAAAGCGGAAGCTCGCGCCACCGTCGGCGATGAGACTCAGATCGGTGAGCAGGGCGCGGATCTCGACCTCGCGCCCTACGGTGATATAGGGAAGGCCGATGCGCGGGACCACGCCGCCCTTGAGCGAGTTGAGAATGACGGCGGCGACGCGCTTGGGCACGCGGGGTGCTGCGGATGCGGTATCACTCATGGTCTAGGTATCCTCTCACGTCTGCTTCGTAGTCCTCGATAATCTGCGGCCCTGCCGCGCCGAATTCGATAACGGTGTCTCCCACCAGGTCAAAGAGTGCTTCGTTGATGGTATCAACGAGCATGTCCTCGCTCTGCCCCGATTGCACTACCGCCGATTCCGCCTGTACTGCGTTGTGCTCGAGCAGCGCGCGGAGATAGGCGTCTGCGGCAGGCGTGAGTTCGTTCGTGGCGTCAGCGGGCGTAACAGCTGCGAACGCGGGCGTCGGCGCGAGAAGCGGTGCCACGACACCAAACTGTTCGGTGGATATGGTTGGCTCGTCGGTCTCGTCCTGCCGAATGGGTGCCGCGACCGCCTCGACAATCGCGTCGGCTACGGGCTCGGCTTCCGGTTGCCCTGAGTCCGCTGCCTCGGCTTCCACAGGTGCGCCGTTCTCGCGCTCTTCATCGATCAAAAGCGCTTCACGCGTTTGCGCGGCGGCGCTTCGAATGTGCCCCAGCTGACTCAGATCGATATCGATCTTGACGGGCTGGTGTGCGGCGTCCCACGAAAGCCATGCCACAATCTCGTCATCGATAATCTTGGCCAGATATTTGGGGACCTTTTCTTCCTTAAGGGGATGGGCGGGGTCCAGCGCCAGGCGCAGGCGTTGGTCGCAGGCGCGCATCATTTCACCGAGCTTGCTGCTCTTTTGCCTACTACCGTGGATACGCATACATTCCCAAAAGCCGTTTTGGCAACGGTAGATATGGATGGGATCCAGGCGGTATTCGCAGTCCTCGTGGCGCTCGGGCGCAAAGAATACGGCCGAGGCAAACATGGTGTAGGGCATGGCCGTCTCCTCCCCAAATAAGCTCGCCACGATGCCGGTCTTTCGGTGCGTGTCATAGTAGCGCGCCATACGGACATACACGGCGCACGCCACGTGGCGCAGATCGCGGTGGTGGCTGCGGTCGAGCCGCGAGTTACTTAGGTTGTACGTGGAGAGGGCGTTGATGGCGGCCATGAGTCGCTCCTCTCGCACCTCATCGGGCGGAAGGGGAATCGTGGGCTCGGGGGTTTTGCGACGCTTGGGGGTCTGGCCGGACGGTGCCGGTGCTGGTACAAGGTCTCGTGCCGCGCGTCGCAGCTCGATAAGGGCGTTATCGAACATGACGGTTTTAGAGTCGCGAAGCAGCTTGGGGTCGAGCCCATGGAATACGGCGTAATCCTGCAGCCACACGCGTGCAAACCGGTCGATGCCGGGCTCGAAGGCGCGATAGGCATCCCAAAAAGCCTTGATCTTGTTAAAACCATCGAGCGGGTCATCTACGCCAATGCCGCAAATCAGCTCATAGAGATACAGAAAGGCAAAGGACGTAGACGTTTCCTCGACGGTTCCGCGGCGCACTTGGGCACGCCAGGTAAAGTAACCGCGCAACTGTCGATCGCTCATGGCATTGTAGGTGGGAAAGTACGACTTAAAGGTGCCGTTGTAGGGGCAGTCGTCCTCAAAGTCGGCCATCAGTAGGCCTTGGCGGTAGAAAAGCTCGGCTTCCGAAAGCCAGCGACCCGCGCCGCCTTTGGGGTCATCCTGCCAGCGCGATATCTCGCGCATCTTGCGGTATTGGTCGGGAAGGAAGTTCTGCATCTGACGACCGGTTTTGAGAATCGGCTCGTCTGCGTAGACTTCATGTGAGAAACGGGCGGACTGATGGGTCCGGGCCTCGGCCATAATGCGCTCGATGAGCATCTTGATGTCCTGGTCGGCCACCGCTTCTCCTCTCCTAACGCAGCTTCGGTGACCTCATATCATAGCACAGCATCAAACAGGTGTTCGAGATACTGCTGCGTAGATAGATTTAGAACAGGAGGGCGTAGATGACGGCGATGACGACGGAGGGAAGCATATTGGCCGTGCGGAAGGTCTGAGGACGGATGAGATTGACGCCGACGCAGAAGATGAGCATGGAGCCTACGAGCGAAAGGCTGTTGAGGGCTGCTGTGGTCATGATGGGGGAGAGCGCGCCGGCAAACAACGTGATCGTCCCCTGGAACACGGCGACGGGCAGGGCGGAGAAAATGCAGCCGCGGCCAAGCGACGCCGTCATGGTGCAGACGATGATGCAGTCCAATGCGCCTTTCAAGGCAAGCGTTGACCAGTCACCGAGCAGGCCGTCTTGGATTGATCCCACGATAGCCATGGCACCGATACACACGGTGAGCGAAGTCGAGACAAAAGCGTTGGTAAATTCGTTATCGCCCTCGCTGCCGGTTTTGCGCTTGAGCCATTCGCCAAGGTTCTCGATGGCGGCCTCCAAGTTGATGGCCTCGCCGATGAGCGAGCCGAGGGCGAACGAGACGATGAGCATGGTGGTGCCGGTGGTCGCTAGCGCCTTCCCATCGATAAGGAGCATCTTTTGCATGGTGCCGCCAAGGCCGATAAACAGGACGCACAGCCCCGATGCTTTCATGAGCGTGTCTTGGATGCGCGGTGTGATGAAGCGGCCGCCCGCTAATCCCAAAAGACCGCCCGCAACTAAAAGCACAACGTTGATGATTGTTCCCAAGCCCGGCATGAGCCCTCCTGTATTGATGCCAACGTGGCAATCGTAGCAGAACGAAATGCGAGGCACATCGCGACTCATCTAATACGTTATATAAGTGGTGTTAGGAATGATGTGCAGCATTTAAGCCTCAGGTGGTTGTCGGGACATAGGGATAGTATTCAAAGCGCAGTGTCATAAGCCGCTGCGGGGATTCAATAGCCGCGGCGATGATATTGGCATCGCGGGCACGATCAAACCCTTCGAGTTCGATCTGATACGAGACGTCTTGCATAATGTCCAGACGTCGCCAGGCTAGGAGTGTGTCACCATCGAATTCCAAGGTCTTGCCTCCGTCTGGAGCAACGGCGTATAGACGCAGCTTGGCGGTGGTTGCAGGGTCGACAACCGTGACCTTTTTAATTTCGTTTCGAGTATTCTTGGCGCCCAACAAGGTGAGCAGTGTTGGGGCCACGACCTCGCCCGATGGCAAAAAGACGACTTCGATGGATTCAGGAAATGCGATGATAGCCGACTTGCGGACGGGCTGATTGGCGGCGGCAACTTCGATGTTCGCAGCGTCGATGACCTCCGTGTGGTCGAGCGCGGCAAGCACGCAGCAGTTACCTTCATCGATCTCTTGAGGATCAGCAAGCCCCAGACTGTCCGCGAACTCGGGATCGTTTGGATCGGCAGCGGGCTCATTCGGCGCTTCGAAAGAAGCTGGGACGCTGTTTGTCGGCGACGGCGTGTCGCCCGCACCTGCTTCTTTGTCCGCGCTCTCTTCTTGTATGGTTGCGTTGATGGGTTCGTCGTTTGGGGGGAGCGTCTTGGCGTCAAGCGCGGAGGGGAGAATTCCGATGGCTCCGGATCCGTTCCACTCCATTTCGAGAAGCGCCGGGTCGGCAAGAATGCGTTGCCTGCTTTGCGCGCGGGCATCGATTTCAATAGGGCCTGCCTCTATCCCTCGTGTAAGGCTGAGTGATCCGGATGGCTTCTCGAAATGAGCGTCTGTGTCTTTGGTACTGACGGCGTAGAACAGCAGGGACGCTTCTCCCGCCGCGATGGCATCGGTACCGGCTTTGGTCAGCCGCAACGATGCCGTGAATGAGAGGGTGGGCTGCGTGTCGTCTGCATTCGCGGCGGCGCAGCCCAGACATATACCGCCTCCTTTCTCAAAAAACGTACCGTCGAAGGCGACCTTCGCTCCGTTCGCCGAGTCATCGACCGAAGCGATGTCGATGCGCAGCTCTAAATTGCATGGATCGCCATCTGCATCGAGCACAACCGAGCGCCACGTGCAGACGGCGCACCCCGCCTGGGAGCCGTTTGCCTTGTTCGAACGATTGATATCCACGACTATCGAGCCGTCCGTATTACGACGAAGGCATCCCGAGGTTGAGATTGCGGCCTGTGCGATCGAAAAACGCTTGCACGCAATGGCGCTCGACGGATTTGGTGCGGAGCTTAGGGCCGCTGGTAAGGAGTCTGCCATGACGGGAGTCGCCCAAGCGGCGACAGGCGTTCCGGTTGCGAGCGCGCCGCAGAGTGCGACGACGGGCAAAAGGTTCTTCGATGCCATGGGGTCTCCTTAGCTAATTTAGTGCGGCCTGTTCATGTTTTGTTTCTGGCTGTGTTTGATGTGCAGACCGAGGCCGGCGGTTCCCGCGCCTGCTGCTGCGGCGCCTGCTGCCAAGAGCCATCGTTTGTCGCCTGTCTGTGCCAACGGTTCCTCGCGGTCGCTGCGGTCGAGCTCCGAGAGGTCGACCGTCACTTGCGTGGCGGCCTGCGCCTGTTCTTGCTGGGCAAAGGCCATGGCTGGCCCAAACGCTAGGATGCTGACGGCGGCGGCCAGGGCGACGGCCTTATGCCGTGTGCGCACCGGGCTCAACCGTCCAGGTGATCGTTGCAACCTGATCGCCTTCGCCGGTTACGCGGAAGATGTCGCGCGTGACGCGGGCGACGTTTCCGCTTGTCTTGAGCTTAATTTTGTCCGTGCCACCGGCAATGCCCTGGTAGCCCATGTCGAAGGCTGCATTCTTGGAAAGATCGAGGCCCGTTCCCTGCATTGTGGCGCTGGCGTTCTGGAGCGCGCCGTCGGGGCCGACCTTAAAGTCGATGGAGTTCTGCGCGGTTCCGGCCTTGGCGTCGGCGGCAATGGTCCAGGTGTTCATGGCGTCGATCTTCATGTTGGTGACATGGATGCCGTAGGCCGAATGATTGTCGATGGTGGTCGCGTCTTCTGAGGGGCCCTGAAGCGTGCCGTCGGCCTTGGCGACGAAGGGAATAACCGTCGGAACTTTGAACTCAACGTTGTCGATCTCGGTCCTGACCATTACTTTTGTGGTTCCAACGCGCCCGGCTGCCATAGCTGGCGTCGGGGCGGCGCCCATTGCGAGCGCGAGCGCGAGCCCTGCGCCCACGACGAGCGCTCTGGCTCCGTTCATGTTCCTGGTGATGTCCATGGTCGTTCCTTTCTATTCGCCGCGGGCCGTCCCCGCGATGATTGGACGAATGCTGGTGTATGCGTGCGGTGCCGCGTCGGCCGGAAAGCTAGTTCTCGGCTTGCTCAACCCGTACCTTGACACGTGTCGGATTGCCGTGGCTGTCGAGGGTCTTGGCATCGAGTGCCTGGATCTCGATGTACGCCTCGCCTTCTTTGATGTCGCCGGCGGGGCACGTCTCGATTGTCTTGCCGGTCTCGACCACACCGGATTCGTACATGGTCTCGTCGTTTTGGATGACGCGGAATCGCTGGGGAAATTTATTGTCTTGGACGTTTTGCACGTTGACGCGCAGCTTGCCGTCCTCCTGCAGCTGAGCGACCGGCGCGACCGAAATCGTCATCATGTTGTCGCGGACGATGGCGTCGAGCTCATCTTGGATTTCCTGACGCGTTTTGCCCTCGGCCGTCGTAACCGAAGCGCCCGCCTCGGGTACGGGTTGCGACTGCCAAACGTATAGTCCTACGGCGACAAGGGCACAGACGATGGCCAAGCAGGCAACGATGAGCTTCCTGCGATGCCCCAGGCCTGCAAAGTGGGGCGGCTTCTTCGCGCTCATGCGGCATCCTTGGCGGTATAGATGCGCGCAAAGGTGGACGGGTTCGCTCCAAAGAGCATGTGAAGCATCAGACGGCGCGAGTAGACGAGTTCTTCGAAGTCGGGAGGGAGCTCGATGTCGTGGATATGCGCGATGTGGTGGGCGAGCGCCGAGAACGACTCGGGGTCGCAGATCACATCGGTAGTGACGTGGTAGACCGCCGTATCGGGGAACGCCTCTTCGTCGAAAGGCAGGAGATAGGGATCGTCGTCGACTTCGATGGCGACGCCGTACTGGGGCCAGTAATATGCCATGGGAACCTCCCTGCTTCTGGGGCCAAAACTTCTATCGGTTTGGCTGTCGATGCCGACCGTATCAGCTGCTACTTGACCAATTTCTGACCAAATGCTTGACGGATTGGCGTCTCCGCAGGTAAAAGGCGGCAAAAAATACTCCAACTTTTTTCGAGCGACAATCGCGCGGTCGGCGACGGCGGGGCCATATGTGTCAAAAGCATCGTCTGCCGAGGAAATCAAGCCGCTCACCGAATTGCACGAACGTAAAAATCGCCAATTATGGAGACGGTCTCGAACACGTCAACGAAACGATGCGGTAACATCTCCCTGCAAACACTGTAGTTAGCTAAAGGGGAGTTCTGCATGTCTGCAACCATCAAACCCTTCACCGATGAGTTCGAGGAATACGGTCGCGATGAGTCTCGTTCGTCGGGCGAGGCCTCGAGCATCTCGTTTCCAATATCGGAAGACGAGACGCGCGCCATCCTGCGGCAGCTCCATGCCGAGCGTGTTCCGGTAACGGTGCAGGGCGCCCGAACCGGTCTTGCCGCCGGCGCCGTGCCCCACGGCGGGCATATCCTCAACACTTCCCGCATGAATGGCTACTTGGGTCTTCGCCGCGATGAGCAGGGCCGTTTTCTGCTGCGCGTGGAACCGGGCGTTGTGCTGTCCGAGTTGCGCAAGCAGCTGGGCAAGAAGGTGCTTCCGACCGCAGGCTGGGACCAGGCATCGCTTAAGGCTTACGAGGAGTTTCAGAATGCCCCCGAGCAATTCTTCCCCACCGATCCCACCGAGGCATCTGCCTGTCTGGGCGGCATGGCGGCATGTAACGCCTCCGGTGCCCGCAGCTACGCCTACGGTCCCATGCGCCCACATATCACGGGACTCCACGTCGTGCTGGCTGATGGCGATTTGCTTGAGCTTCAGCGCGGCGAGGCTTTTGCCCAGGGCCGCCACCTGTCGCTCGTGACGGCAGCGGGCCATACGCTCGAACTCGATCTTCCCGGCTATACCATGCCCAAGACCAAAAATGCCTCGGGTTATTTTGTTGCGGACGATATGGACGCCATCGACCTCTTTATCGGCGCCTGTGGCACGCTTGGCGTCATCACTGAGCTCGAGATTGCCCTGCAGGCGGCGCCTACGGTCGTTTGGGGCGTGAGCTGTTTCTTTGACAGCGAAGACAAGGCCGTTTCCTTCACCGATTCTGTGCGTCCCGTCCTGTCCCACGCGGCTGCCATCGAATATTTCGATGCGGGCGCCCTGGATATCCTGCGTCGTCAGCGTGAGCAGTCGACCGCGTTCGCCTCGCTGCCGGCGCTCGACAAAGGCGCCAAGGTCTGTGTCTACGTGGAGCTCGACTGCGACGACGAAGTTCAGGCGACTGAGGAACTGTATCACTTGGGGTGGGTACTGGAGCTTGCGGGCGGCAGTGACGATGCGACATGGGTCGCGCGCACCGAGGTCGATCGCGAGTGTCAGCGATTCTTCCGCCATGCGGTCCCCGAGAGCGTCAACATGCTTATCGACGAGCGTCGCCGCACGGATCCCACCATCACCAAACTGGGCTCTGACATGTCGGTGCCCAACGCACGCTTGGGCGATGTCATCGCCCTTTATCGCCGCACGTTGGCCGAAAGTGGGCTTGAATCTGCCGCCTGGGGGCACATCGGTAACAACCATCTGCATGTGAACATTCTGCCGCGCGATGCGCAGGATTATCGCCGCGGCGGAGAACTCTTTGCCCAGTGGGCTTTCGAGGTCACGGCCATGGGCGGCGCCGTCTCCGCGGAACACGGCGTCGGCAAGATCAAGGCGGGCTTCTTGGAGACGATGTACGGTCACGAGGCCATGGTCGAGTCGGCGCGGCTCAAGCTCCAGCTCGATCCTGACGGGCAGCTGGGTCGCGGTAACCTGTTTTCGGAGAAGCTCTTGGATGAGCTCGTCCAGAAAGGGGGCGCGTAATCATGAGTGATTTCCATATGGTGGTGTGCGTCAAGGCGGTGCCGGGTAGCACCGAAGTCAAGATGGACCCCAAGACCAACACCATCGTGCGCGATGGCAAGCAGGCGGTCATTAACCCCTTTGACGCGAGCGCTTTGGAATGTGCGCTGGCGCTGAAGGACGACTTTATCGGCTTTGGCATGGACGTGCGCGTAACGGTGGTGTCGATGGGCATCCCCGCGACTGAATCGCTATTGCGCGACTGCATCGCCCGCGGTGCCGACGATGCGCTGCTGCTAACCGATCGCGCCTTTGCAGGTGCCGATACCCTGGCCACCACCTATGCCCTCAAGTGCGGTATCGAGGCTCTCGATGAGGACTTCGATCTTCTCATCTGCGGCAAGATGGCGGTGGACGGCGATACGGCCCAGATTGGTCCCGAGCTTGCCGGCGCCTTTGAGATTCCCTGCGTGACCGATGTAAGCTGCGTTCAGAGCGCGGGCTTCACGACGTGCGGTTCGCTGGCGCTCGTTCACGGATGCGATGCCGGCGAGGAGACGGTCTATCTGGAGATGCCGTGCGCGATGACGACCGCCAAGGAGATTGGCCAGCTGCGTATGCCGAGTATTGCCGGTATCCGCGCATCCGAGGATGCGGACGTGCGCGTGGTCAGCGCTGCCGACGTGAACGCCGACCCCTCGCGTTGCGGTCTTGCCGGATCGCCGACGCAGGTCGTGCGCTCGTTTGTGCCCGACCGTGATCAAACGTGCGAGACCGTTGAGGGCACGGCATCCGAGCAGGCGGAAAAGCTCGCCAAGATTATCGAGGGGATGGCATAGATGAGCGGATTGAATATCGATAGCGAAGCCTGCATCGGTTGCGGTCGCTGCGTCCGTGCCTGCGCCTCGGGCGGCATTGCGGTGGAGGGTGAGCGTCCCAACCGCTGTGCCCGCGTAACCGACGGCTGCATTCTGTGCGGCGGGTGCGTCGATGCCTGCCCCGTCAACGCTATCTCGATCGAGCGTGACGAGGCCGCCGGCGCGGCGGACCTTGATACATATCGAGACATCTGGGTATTCGTGCAGACTGACGAGCACGATACAGTGGCTCCTGTTGCCTATGAGCTGATGGGTAAGGGTCGTGAGCTTGCCGATGCCCGCGGCTGCCGTTTGGTGGCATTGGTCGGCATGAGCCCCGAGAGCTCGCTCGAGGAGCTGGAGCATCTGGTCTGTGCCGGTGCGGATGAAGTTGTGGTCTGTCGCGACGAGCGTCTGTGTCAAAACGACGCAGAGACCTATGCCCGTCTGATTTGCGATTTGGTGGCCGAGCGCAAGCCCGAGGCCATCCTCTACGGCGCGACCGCCTTTGGTCGCGAGCTGGCACCTGGTGTCGCCGTACGTTTGCAGACGGGCCTTACGGCCGATTGCACCGTGCTTTCGATGGATACGGAGACGGGTCTGCTGCAGCAGACGCGCCCGGCGTTTGGCGGCAACTTGATGGCCACCATCATTTGCCCCAATCACCGACCCCAGATGGCCACGGTGCGCCCCGGTATTTTTAAGGCGCCCGACTTCGACTACAGCCGTTCTGGAACGATTACCCAGGTAACGCTTTCAGAAGACGTCAAAGCTTGCATCGAGATCTCGATTCCCGCCGAGGAGTGGGGGCAGCAGGCTTCGATTGCCGATGCCGAGCGCCTCGTCGTGGTGGGTCGAGGCATTGGCTCCAAGAAAAACCTGCCGCTGATGCGAAGGCTCGCCGAGGCCCTCGGTGCCGAGCTCGGCTGCACGCGCCCCGTTGTGGAGGCGGGTTGGTTGGAGTATCGCCATCAGATTGGCCAGACAGGCGTATCGGTCTCGCCGAAGCTCCTCTTGAGCATCGGTGTCTCGGGCGCTATCCAGCATCTTGCCGGCATCGGCGGGGCAGAGTGCATTATCGCCATCAATGAGGACCCGGATGCTCCCATCTTTGGCGCCGCCCAATACAAGGTTGTCGGCGACGCCGTCGAGGTCGTCGAGGAGCTGCTGGCCAAGCTTGAGCGCTAGGCGCTTGCCAGCCAGCGGCGCAGCTCGTCCTTAAGACGGCTCCAGGTTGCCTGCGTGGTGGGGTCGGCGAAGGACCGCGTGATGCCAAAGGGCGCATCGAGCAGGCGGTAGATATCGCCCTGCTCGCGCGCCAGAGCGCGACTTGCCGGATAGACGAGCTCAAACATAAAGCAGATGAGCCCCACCAGGTAGTCCGCCGGCTCGTTGCGTTCATCGCGCGCGACGCAGCGATGCTCGTCAAAGGCGGCAAGCGTCGGTGCCGAGAAGTGGCTGGCAAGAAACGTGTCCTCATCCACTTTGAGGATGGTGTCGACGTTGCTGTCGGCGATGGTGCGCATAATGTCGATCTTGTCGCCATCGCGTACGATGTCGCAGAAGCTTCGCGTGCGCACGTCGAGCTGCGCGGGTAGACGGAAATCGCTGTGATAGGCAATGCTCGCTCGGATGAGCTCATCTTCTGCCGGGTCATCGATAAAGTCGCGGATGCTCGTTACGGCGGGTGCATCGGCGGGATTCTCGCCAAAGAGGACCTCGATGCCCAGCGCCGCATGGCTCATGCTCTCGGCGTCCTTAAAGGTGTCCCAGCGTCGCAGCTGCTCAAAGCGGCCCATATCGTGTAGCAGGCCGCAAAGCCATGCCAGGTCAATATCTTCTGACGACCAGCCCTGCTCGCGCGCTACGGCATCGCATGCCTCGGCCACGTGGTACGTATGCTCGATTTTGAGCGCGATGCGTGGGTTGGTGGCGTCGTAGGCATCGGTGTAGCTTTTGAAGGCCGTGCGCGCCCGGTCTCGATCGATAGCTGTCATAATGACTTCCTAAAAAGTTGTGTCTTTCGATCCGGTGGCAATTGTAGGTGAACTCGGTTGCTGTCGGATGATGATTCTGCCGTGTCGCTACATGCGGCTCGGAGACCTTGTCAGGATGAGAAGCGTATGGTGCTCAAAATCGTTAGAACCGTCTGGCCAGTGATGCTTACCTATGTTGCAATAGGCGCGCCGTGCGGAATGATCATGGGGCAGACGGGAATGGAGCCCTGGATGGTCTTTGCCCTGAGCAGCACGTTTGTGACGGGCAGCGGTCAGTTTATGATCTGCAATCTTTGGCTGGCGGGCGTACCGGCACCTTCGATTATCGCGAGCGTTGCCGCCATCTCCTCGCGTTTTGCGCTTTACTCGGCATCGATCGCGCCGCATCTGACGGGCGCCTCGAAGCGTCAGACGCTGGCTGTTGCCGCGACACTTACCGAGGAGGCATATGGCATCTCGCTTGCCAAGTTGGTTGAAGGGGAGGATTGGGGCCCGCGCGAGTCCTTTGTGCTCAACGTGATCCTCATCGCAACATGGGGCGTTTCGTGTACGATGGGCGCCATCGTCGGCGCCGTTGTCGATGTTCCCACCGCCATTGCGGCCTTTGTCTGCACATCGCTCTTTATCTGTCTGCTCTTTTCGCAGCGGCTGTCGCGCGGCAACGTTGTCGCGGCGGTTTCGGGTGCGGTATCCGTCTCCGTATGCAAGTTCTTGGGCCTCGCGAATATTGCCGTGCCGGCAAGCGTCGTGGTCGGCATTGCCATTGCGCTGGCGTGCGATACTGTATTTGACGGAAGAGGTGCCCGCGATGCCCGTTAACGAGTTCTTGGTTCTGTGGCTGTCGTCGTGGGCTGCTATTGCATTCTTTCGCATCGCGCCGGCGTTCGCCTTGCGCGGGCGGACCCTGTCGCCCCGCATTACCGAGGCTCTGGGCTATATCCCGCCCGCTGCCTTTGCCGCGCTGGTCGCCAACGACTTGGTGAGCCCCGGCGCGTTCGACGCGGGGCTCTGGCCTGCCTTGGTTCCCTGGATTGCGGCCGCCGGCGTCGTGGTCGTGGCGGTCAAGACAAAATCGATGCTGTGGTGCTGCGTCTCGGGCATCGTACTCTATATCGTCTTGAGCCTTATATAGGGGTGGCGTCGCGGGCGCCGAATCTCGTTCCATCCCAACTTGTCGAATTTTTCACCGAGCTGGTCTATTTCTTCTGGTACCATGGTCAAACTTTACTGTAGCAAAGTGCGACGTGGTCTTTTGTGTCCCGTCAACGGAAATGGGGGTTTCATGGCACAGGAAGCAACCGCCAACGAGCAAAAGAAATTCAAGGTCCCGCGCATCCCGGGTGACATCATGATCTATCCGATGATCGTCGGCCTTTTGCTCAATACCTTCTGCCCGCAGGTTTTTGAGATCGGCGGCTTCTTTACGGCTGCCTGTCGCGGCGGCTCCAACACCATCGTTGCCGCGATCTTGCTGTTCGTGGGCGCCGGTATCAGCTTTAAGTCCACACCGGGCGCCATCAAGACCGGCATCGTCGTGCTGATTCCTAAGCTTGTAGTGGCAGCCGCGCTGGGTCTGGGCGTCGCGTACTTCTTTAACGATAACTTTTTAGGCCTGAGTTCGGTTTCCATTATCGGCGGCATCACGTTTTGCAACATGGCGCTCTATACGGGCATCATGGGCGAGTTCGGCGATGAGTCCGAGCAGGGCGCCGTCGGTATCCTGTTCTTTACGGCCGGCCCCGCCGTCACGATGATCATCCTCGGTGTTTCCGGCCTCGCCAACATCCCCGTCGGCACCATCATCGGATCCATCCTGCCGCTTGTTATCGGCATGGTCCTGGGCAACTTGTTCCCGTTTATCAAGAACCTGCTGGTTCCCGGCGCCAATCCCGCGATTGCCGTCATCGGTTTTCAGCTTGGTGCGTCCATGAGCCTTTCGAGCTTCATCGCCGGTGGCATTTCGGGCATCCTGCTGGGCCTCATCACGCTCTTTATCGTCGGTCCCATTACCTTTGCCTTCGAGCGCCTGTGTGGCGGCAACGGTAAGGCGGCTGTGGCATGTTCCACCATTGCCGGCACGGCCATGACCACGCCGGTCGCCCTCGCCGAGGTCGCTCCGCGCTATGCCGAGCTTGCGCCCACCGCGTATGCGCAGATCGCCACTGCCGTCATCATCACGGCAATCATGGCCCCGATTCTGACCGGCTGGGTCGATAAGAAGTTCTGCCACGGCGAAGAAGATCTGTCGGTCGAAGACGTCGAGGCTATTGAGGAGGCCGTCGCGACCGACATCGACGGCGAGTAACGGCCGTTACCGATAATTGATTCCGGCGTGCAGTTCGCGCCGTCCGAGCGCCCGAACGGAAACTGTTTTGCAGTGATGTTCGGGCGCTCTGCTATTATTCCCCTTACCCCTGCGGAGAAAGGGGCGTTTGGCGCCTGGGCGCGACTCGGGCGATTCTGGCCACTTGGATATAGAGGGAATGGCACCTGGTGATTAAGGCACTCAAGATCGAGATATTCCTGCTGTGCATGATTATTCTTATCGGACTTGCCGTACGAAGCCGTCGCTCCCTGTTCTCGAGCACCCAGCAGCTTTTGTTTAGCATGCTGGGCTACACGTCTGCTGCCTACATTTTCTTCGATATGATCTGGACGCTCTCGGACGGCGTGAGCACTCCTGTAGGCATCACGGCCAATTGGATTTCCAACGCGGTTTCGTTTTCGCTGTTCGCCATCGCGTGCCTCATTTGGTTTTTCTATTCCGAGACGATGCAGGGCTCACGGCTCCTGACCACGCCCTATAGGGTGGTACTTTTAACGTTGCCAACCGCATTGGTGGTCGTTCTGGCATTTACCAGCTACTGGACGCACACTATGTTCTATATCGATGCGCAGGGCGTATATCGTCGCGGAGCGCTTTATATGATTCAGCCTATCGTTAGCTACTGCTACGTCATATATACGTCCTTGCATGCCTTTATTCAGGCTCGAAAAGTCGAAAGCCTGCAAAAGAAGACCATTTATCGCACCCTCGCCTTTTTTGCGGTTCCCGCTCTGGTGGGCGGTACCTTCCAGGTTTTGTTTTCGGTACCGGGCCTTTGCTTCGGTATAACGCTGAGCATCCTGCTGCTCTATATCGTCTATCAGGAGCAACTGATCTCGACTGACCCGTTGACTGGACTCAACAACCGCAACCGTTTTGAGACCTATATGCTGTCGCTCTTTTCAAATGTGGATCAGGCCGAAGATGTATATCTGCTTATGATGGACGCCGACGGCTTTAAGCAGATTAACGATCGCTATGGACATGTGGAGGGCGACCATGCTCTTCAGGTTGTTGCGACGGCGCTCAAGGATGTCTGCTCGCCGGCTGGTGGCTTTATCGCACGTTATGGTGGCGATGAGTTTGTGGTGCTCCAAAAGGCAGCGGCGGAACAGGACATCATAGACCTGTGTTCGGCGATTGACGACGAGCTCGCTCGTGCCGAGGTACCGTATGCATTGCGGATGTCCATCGGTTACGCGCGGGTCGGCGATAGTGTTGATACCTGGCAAGACTTACTTCGCGCTGCCGATGCGGAGCTCTACCGCGTCAAGGCCGAGAAAAAGAAAGCCGGCATCCAGATACGCTAGGAAAAGGGTCGCACGCTTGCGTGCGTGGCGGCCCTCAGCTCATCGATGTATTCCATTAAGCTAAAGTGTGCAAACGCCCTCCCTAAAAAGGTGAGCTCGCTAGGCTTTTTTGGGTTTGTTGACGATGATGATGCCGCCGCAGACCAACAACAGGGCAACGATGACGGTAACGGGGCTCGTGCCAGCGCCCTCGCCGAGCAGCAGTGCGCTCAACAGCACGCCAAAGACCGGGTTCATAAAGCCAAAGACCGACACGCGGCTGACGGGGTTGACGGCGAGCAGGCGGGACCACAGCGAGTAGGCGACCGCGGAGATAAGCGCCATGTAGATGATGAGCGCGATGGCGGGGGCGATTTCGGTGGGGGACAACGTGCCGCCCATCAAAAACCCGATGGCGGTAAGGACCACGCCACCGACTAAAAACTGCCAGCCGGCGAGCAAGACGCCGTCATGCTCGCGCGAGAAGATGCCAATGAGGCAGGTCGACAGGGCGCCCGCAACAGTGGAAGCCAAGATAAATCCCTCGCCATCGAGCCTGAAGCCAAAGGTGCCATCTGCGCCCGAAAGGTTGACGAGCGCGACGCCGGCAAAGCCCAGCGCACAGCCAAGCACCTTGGCCGTATTGAGCTTCTCGGTGCGAAATGCCAGGGCGGCAAAGAGGATTGCGAGGAAGTTGGCGCTGGCCTCGATGATGGAGCTCGACATGGCGCTGGCGCGTGAGAGGCCCAGATAGAAAAAGAAGTACTGCCCGATAGTCTGGAAGAGCGACAAGACAAAGATGGGTTTGATGTCGCGCGCTTGCGGTATGAGGGGGCGGCGTTGGGCCGCGCTCATCCCAACGATAACCAGGGCGCCGGCAAGCGTAAAGCGTAAACCTGCAAAGAGCAGCTGCGAAGCGCTATCGTGCGCTGGGATACCAAAGAGTGCGTAGCCGATCTTGATGCAGGGAAAGGCCGATCCCCAGAGTGCACAGCAAACAAGACAGCCCAGGATGAGTCCGGGCAGGGTGGCGAGATACGGCTTGCGGCTTTCCATGATGTCCTTCCTGTATGCGCGAAGCAAAAAAGAACCCGCCACCGGGGGTGCCGGTGGCGGGTGTTGTTACCCGAGGGGATTGTACCCGATGGGAAAGCTTTAGGCGAAGTAGGCTACGCCGCTCTCAAAGATCGGCATGAACTTATCGCCGGGGACATGCTCGGGCACGTTGCGGTACAGGTTGTCGCCGCGACGCTCGGCATGGCCCATCTTGCCCAGGACGCGGCCGTCGGGGCTCGTGATGCCCTCGATGGCGAGTGCGGAGCCGTTGGGGTTGACGGAAAGATCCATGCTGGGCTTGCCGTCCTCGCCCACGTACTGCGTGGCGACCTGGCCGTTGGCGATCAGCTGGGCGAGCACTTCGTCATTGGCGACAAAGCGGCCCTCGCCGTGGCTGATGGCGACGGTGTAGGGGTCGTCCAGGCTGCACTGCGACAGCCACGGGGACAAGTTGGACGAGATGCGGGTGCGCACCAGACGGCTCTGGTGGCGACCGATGGTGTTGAACGTCAACGTGGGCGCATCGGGCGTGGCGTCGACGATGTCGCCGTAGGGCACCAGGCCGAGCTTGATCAGGGCCTGGAAGCCGTTGCAGATGCCCAGCATCAGGCCATCGCGGGCCTTGAGCAGGTCGCGGACTGCCTCGGTGACCTCGGGAGCGCGGAAGAACGCCGTGATGAACTTGGCGGAGCCGTCGGGCTCGTCGCCGCCCGAGAAGCCGCCGGGGATCATGACAATCTGGCTTGCACGAATGCGGCGGGCAAGCTCATGGGTGCTCTCGGCGACGGCCTCGGGCGTGAGGTTGTTGATCACGAAGGTGTCGGCCTCGGCACCGGCGGCACGGAAGGCGCGGGCGCTATCGTACTCGCAGTTGTTGCCGGGGAACACGGGGATGATCACGCGCGGGCGGGCGATCTTGGCGCCGCCGTACACGTGGATATTCTTGGCGCGGAAGTCGATGGTCTCGACCTCGGGGGTCTCGTCGGCGCTGCGGTAGGCGAAGACGCCCTCGATGCCGCTCTCCCAGGCCTCCTGGAGCTCGGAGAGCTCGATGACTTCGGAACCGGTGTCGATGACATAGCCCTCGACGGTGGTGCCCAGGGGCTCGACGACAACGCCGTCGGCGACCTCGGGCAGCTCGGCATCCTCGGCGAGCTCGACGATAAAGCTGCCGTAGAGCGGGGTGAAGAGGCTCTCCACGTCTACATCCTCGGCAAGCTCGATACCGATCTGGTTACCGACGCACATCTTAAAGAGGCTCTCGGCGCCGCAGCCGTAGCCGGGCGTGGAGATGGCCAGGGCGTTGCCGGTAGCAGTGAGCGCCTCGACGGCGTCAAACGCGGCGAGCAGCTGCTGAGCATCGGGGCGGTAGTCCTCGCCATAGATGGCGGGGGCGATGCGGACGACGCGGTGCGTGAGGCCCTTGAACTCGGGCGAGACGGCGCGGGCGGCCTTGCCCACGGCGACGGCGAAGCTGATCAGGGTCGGCGGAACGTTGAGCTCGCCGGCCTCGTCCTCAAACGAGCCGCTCATGGAATCCTTGCCACCGATGGCGCCGGCACCCAGGTCGACCTGGGCCATAAGGGCACCCAGGACGGCGGCCATGGGCTTGCCCCAGCGCTCTGCCTCGGTGCGCAGGCGCTCGAAGTACTCCTGGAAGGAGAGGTAGGCGCGCTTGTGCTCAAAGCCGGCGGCAACGAGCTTGGCGATGGACTCGACCACGGACAGGTAGGCGCCCGCAAACTGGTCGGCCTCCATCAGATAGGGGTTGAAGCCCCATGCCATGGCACTCGCCGTGGTGGTCTCGCCGTCCACGGGGAACTTGGCGACCATGGCCGAGCTGGGGGTGAGCTGCGTCTTGCCGCCAAAGGGCATGAGCACGGTCGCGGCGCCGATGGTGGAGTCGAAGCGCTCGGAAAGGCCCTTGTTGGAAGCGACGTTGAGGTCGGTGACAAGCGAGGTCATGCGCTCGGCGAGCGTGGTGCCGGCCCAGCTTGGCTGCCACACGCTACGGGCGCACACGTGGGCGACCTGGTGCTTGGGTGCGCCGTTGGAGTTGAGGAACTCGCGGGACAGGTCGACGATGGCGACGCCGTTCCAGGCCATGCGCATGCGCGGCTCGGCGGTAACCTCGGCGATAACGGTCGCCTCGAGGTTCTCCTCAGCGGCGTAGCCCATGAACTCCTCGACGTCACCGTCGGCGACGGCACAGGCCATGCGCTCCTGGGACTCAGAGATAGCGAGCTCGGTGCCGTCCAGGCCGTCGTACTTCTTGGTCACGGTATCAAGGTCGACATACAGGCCGTCGGCAAGCTCGCCCACGGCGACCGAGACGCCGCCGGCGCCAAAGTCGTTGCAGCGCTTGATCAGACGGCAGGCGTCGCCGCGGCGGAACAGGCGCTGCAGCTTGCGCTCGACAGGGGCGTTGCCCTTCTGGACCTCAGCACCCGAGGTCTCGATGGACTCGGTGTTCTGGGTCTTGGAGGAGCCGGTGGCGCCACCGATGCCATCGCGGCCGGTGCGGCCGCCCAGCAGGATGATCTTGTCGGTGGGGGCAGGGCACTCGCGACGAACGTGGTTTGCCGGGGTAGCGCCCACGACGGCGCCAACCTCCATGCGCTTGGCCACGTAACCGGGGTGATAGAGTTCGTTGACCTGACCGGTGGCAAGGCCGATCTGGTTACCGTAGCTGGAGTAGCCGGCGGCGGCAGTGGTCACGAGCTTGCGCTGCGGCAGCTTGCCCTCGAGCGTCTCGGAAACCGGGACGGTGGGGTCGCCGGCGCCGGTGACGCGCATGGCCTGGTACACATAGCTGCGGCCCGAGAGCGGGTCGCGGATGGCGCCGCCCACGCAGGTGGCGGCACCGCCGAAGGGCTCGATCTCGGTCGGGTGGTTGTGGGTCTCGTTCTTAAAGAGGAACAGCCAGTCCTGGTCCTCGCCATCGACATCGACCTTCACCTTGACGG
>CAUAJB010000038.1 GCA_958429225.1 uncultured Collinsella sp. | reverse complement strand
GGTTTAAAACCGGGCTCGAACAAACACGCCTATTGACAATGGCTTTCTCATATTAAACGGTTGGGAGCGCTATCGGGCAACGCTGCCGTTCTCGCGCAAAGACATCATCTGCGCACGCTACCTGTGCATTATTGCTTTCTCGGCCGTCATGGCATGCGCCGCCGTGCTTTTGAACATCATCGCCCTTCCGTTCTTCGATCACACGGGCATTCCCTCGACGGGACAGACCGTCTTTGAGATCACAATAGCCTCCGCCGCATCGATGCTCATCTCCCTCATGATGGTGTTTTTGGCACAGCCGCTGTTCTTTCGATTTGGACACATGGAGGCGCTGCGCCTATCCGTTGGCCTGTTTGCCCTACTCGGATGCCTTGCCATGGCAGCGCTGAGCTCCTCCAACCCCATTAGCAACTGGCTCATGTCGATTGCCGGAGCGAATCCCGATCCTGCCGTTCTGGGCTGTCTGTGCACAGGAATTGCCGTGCTGGCCCTCGCGCTATGTGCAATCAGCTGCACCGTCAGCACCAAGGTTTATCGAGTACGCGACCTGTAGTCACGCGAGTCTCAATCCACGAAGGGCGCGATCGCCCCCCCCTCCCCGCAAATCCGTGGCAAACGGCATGTCCCTGGCGTGCGCCACCGTACTACTTGCGCAGCGGCTTGGGCAGTGGAATGCCGGCGGCGATGACGGCGGCGATGATCATGCAGACGATACCCTTGAGTGGGAAGCACATGAGCAGCAGGCCCACGACCATGACCGGCTGACGCATGACCGCACCCATCGTCAATGCCGTGCAGACGGCGACGCAAAAGACCGGATCTGCGCCGGTGAGGATGGCAAGGCCATAGCCCAAGCTTACGCCTGAGAAGATAACCGGGAAGAAGTGGCCGCCGCGCCAACCAAGGTTGATGAGGGCGGGCGTCAGCATGGCCTTAACAAGACCGGTCGCGATAAGCACGCCAGCGGGAATGGTCAGGTAGGTTTCCATGAGCACGTCGGCCTGAGTCTCGCCGGCAAACATGGTGTAGGGCAGGACCGTGCCGCAGATGGCGAGCGCCAGACCGGCTAGCATGGCCTTGACGACAGGACGCTCCCCTATGGCATGGGCAAGCGCTTCGCTCGCGTGCTCAGAGACAAAGTACAGCCAGCCGCAGATTGTTCCGATCAGCGACAGAGGAATGAGCCAGGTAAGCTCCAGATTGCCTACCTCGGCGGCCTCGAACCTGGGCATGCCCATGCCGCCGCCCACAAGCTGGCCAAGCAGCAGGTAGGTGCCCAGGCCGCCGGCAATCGCGATGCCGTAAACCACGGTCTTTTGCGCCTTGGGCAGCCTGATGGTGATCTCGCCGGACGCGGACTCATCGTCGGCGTCTTCGCCCTGGCCGTCAGTACTTCCGGCAAGCGGCGCCACAAAGCCAAAGACGGGCGCGGTAAAGAGTGCCGTCAGGGCAGCCTGGGTGCCCAGCAGCGTGAGCTCCCTAAACTCGGCGCCAAAGCGACGCATGCGATCGCCGACCCAGCTGCACAGACCCGCGATGACGCCGGTCAGGCCGGCCTCCGGTCCAATGCTGCCGCCAAACAGCAGCGGCAGCAATGCCGCGAGCGAAAGCTTGCCCAGATTGTCGTACGGGTAGCGTCCATCGCGCTTTACCTTGGCCATCACCTGGTTGAGGTCATCGGTCTTGGTGCCCGTCGTCTTTTCGTACAGACCGATCAGCAGGCCGCCCAGCAGGCAGACGAAAAACGGGTATGGCAGAAAGCCAAACGGGCCGCTGGCAAGCTCGGGCGAAGCGACGCCCAGCGCGTGTGGAATCTCGGTCCATAGATAGTCGATGCCGTGCTCCATCGCAAAGAAGAACAGCCAGACTGCGGCACCTGCGAACGCACCGGTCACGGCAACGCTAACTAAAAACAGCGCGCGGTTTGTGGGTTTGGCAAGGTTATCCATCGGGTCCTCCCGCGGTCAAAGTCGACATAGATACGTTTTATTGTAGAGCGAGCGTTACCCGAACGAGCCAACCACCTGCGCCGCAAACGGCACCATTGGGAGCCATAGTGGGGCAGGCTCAAGACTTATCCGTTGATAATCGAGGCAATCTCGCGCAAATCGTCGGCAAAGTAGATACCGTGCTGGCGCTTCAGGCTCGAAAGCCCCTTATCAATCATGTGCCCGAGCAGCGCCTTGAGGTCGTTGTAGTAACCGTTCAGGTTGTACAAAATGCACGGCGCATCGAGATGCCCCAACGACACCGCGGACATGACCTCGGCAATCTCCTCGAGCGTGCCCGTCCCACCAGGAAAGGCGATGAACGCATCGCCGAGCTCAATCATCTTGGCCTTGCGCTCGGCCATATCGCTCGTCACGATAAGGTCGTCGATACCGTCATGCTGAAACTCGGCCTCGATAAAAAAGCTCGGCTCAACACCCGTCACATGTCCACCTGCCTCGAGCACGCTATCGGCGAGCGCACCCATCAGGCCCGACTTGGACCCGCCGTATACCAGCGCGTGTCCGTTGGAGCCAATCCAGTTGCCCAGCTCCTGCAGCGCGGGCAGAAACGCTGGGTCGTTACCAACGCTGGCACCCAGATACACGGTGATATTCATATTCAGTCCCCCAATCGTGACGCGCGGCGCCCGTTCTAGCGTTGGCGGCGGCGATATTCGCGCACGCGGCGCGACAGGTCGGCGAGCTCGTCACGATCGAGCTCCTCCAAATGCTCAAGATCGTCCATAAAGCGCGCCATAGTGTCCTTTTGGCGCAGCTTGATGAGCGTATTGCAGTAGTTCACCGCCACGCCCGTAAGCATGGCGATATAGAAGATACTGATGACGCTTAGGATGACGGTAATGCCGCGGGCAACCGGCGTTTCTGCTGGGATATCGCCAAAGCCGATCGTCGAGACCGTCTCAAAGCTAAACCACAGGCCATCACCAAAGGTGAGTGTCGTAGGCTCGGACAGCCAGACAGCCGTCGAGCACAGCAGGTAAAAGATAAGAAACAGGCCCGTGATGCGTGCAAAGCCAGCCTGTCGCAGCACATCGGCAAGCGTCCTCAACCTGTTCATCGCGACCCCTTTTCCCAGACGCCCAATCACATTCGCTCGATATTGTCCCACAACCGACAGTTAGGAACGCTCCTTTTGTGCCGGCAGAAAGGGACTGTCCCCAACTGCCGGGCGGGACCGTTTAGCGGTGCAGCTGCCGACTGGGCAGGCTGAGCTGGTATCCTTATGCGGTAATGTCTCGATTCGTTAGGATTGCATGTGAGAGCTTCCGCTGTCCTTCGTTCAGTTATATATCGCACCTTGGCCGTCGCGCTTGCCGTGCTCGCCGTACTGAGCACCATCATGCCCGCCCCCGCCTATGCCGCCAATACCGATCAGCAGGTCAAAACGGTCCGCGTTGGTTGGCTTGTCAACAACGAGGGCTTCCAGGACGGCACCCCCGGCGAGCGTCTCTCGGGATGGGGTTACGAGTACCTCCAGACCCTCTCGTACTACACACCCGGCTGGCAGTACGAATACGTCTCCGGCACCTTCGCCGAGCTTATGGACATGCTCGAGGCGGGCGAGATCGACCTCATGCCCAACATCTCCTACTCCGAGGAACGCGCCCAAAAGCTGCTCTTTTCCTCGAACCCCGAGGGCACCGAGCGCTACTACATCTATGCCAGGCCCGAGCGCGACGATCTGGCCAAGGGTGACCCCCAAGCGCTCCAAGGCCTTACCATCGGCTGCAACCCCGACGTTATGCAAACCTTCGTTGGCCAGCAGTGGCTCGCCAACGAAGGCATTACCTGCACCTATAAAGAAATCGACACTGGCGGTGCCCTCTTTGACGCACTCGCAAACAACGAGGTCGATGCCATCATCATGAACGACACGACCTCGTCGCCCAGCGCCTCCCCCATGTTCTACATTGGTTCGAGCGACTACTATTTTGCCGTCCCCAAAAGCCGCCCCGACCTGATGGACGACATCAATGCCGCTATGTCGGCAATCGCCCGCGTCAACCCACGCTATAACGACGAAGTCAAATCTAGCTACTCGACCCAAAACAGCGGTTCATCATCGCTCAACGGCCCCGAATGTTCCTGGCTCAAAGCAAACAACAACGCCATCACGCTCGGCTACATTACGGGCAAACTCCCCTACTGCAACGAGGACGAAGACGGCGAAATGGAAGGCTCGCTCGCATCGCTTGCGACGACACTGCACGATAAATTTGGCATTACGGTCAAAACCGTCGCCTTTGATAGCTACAAGATGATGTCAAAGGCCCTGTCAAAGGGAAGCATAGACGTTGCGCTGCCGGTATACCGAGATTACTGGTTTGCCGAGCAAACAGGCGTTGTGCAGTCGGTATCGTTGGGGACCATATCCCTCACCGCCATCCACACCGGCAGCAACCTGAACAAAGACCTTCAGAACATCGCCTGTACCAAATCATCGTTTGTCAACAAAAATGCACTTGAAAGTCTGTTCCCCACAGCAACCGTAACCGAATACCAATCCGACGATGAAGCGTTCGACGCCCTCAGGAAGGGAACGGCGCACTGCATCGTCGCTCCCAGTTCACGCGTAAAAACCATCGGTGACCGTTACGATCTCGAGGACTGCGAGACGACCGAGCTCCCTGACACCTGTGAGCTCTCGTGCTGGATTTCGCGCGGAAAACCCGAGCTGTTGGGAATCATCAACAAGGGCATCATCAATGCCGGAGAATCGCTCTCCGCAAGCAATTTCTCCTCCACGTCGTACACGGCCCAGGAATCCAACACGCTTCAATTCCTTTTTCGCAACCGCACCGCCATTGCAGCTACCCTCATCGGTATGTTGTCGGTCGGCATCGTCCTGCTCATCTGGGCGCTCGTGCGCGCTCGAACCGAGCGCAAAAAAGCCGATGCCGCCAACGCCGCTAAGACGGCGTTCCTCACGCGCATGAGCCACGACATCCGCACGCCGCTCAACGGCATCCTGGGCCTTATCGAGATCGAGGAATTGAAGGAAGGCGATATGCAAGTCGCCCGCGAGAGCCGTGCCAAGGCGCGCGTTGCCGCCAATCACCTGCTCTCGCTGATCAACGACATCCTCGAGATGGGAAAAATCGAAGACCGCAAGCTAACACTGGAACATGTGCCTTTTAACCTCAAAGAGCTCTGTGACGATACGCTGGTGCTGTGCAAGCTCCGCGCGTCCAGCAACGGCATCACAATGCAGGACAATAGTCTGCCGTACGCCACGGGGCCATACATGATCGGCAGTCCCACCCATATCCGACAGATCATGATCAACCTGTTAGACAACAGCATTAAGTACAACAAGCACGGCGGCTCCGTCACCTTTAGTTCAAAGACCAAGCCACTCGATAACGGGCGCGCGCTCTTTTGCTTTAGCGTTTCGGATACCGGCATTGGCATGGCTCCCGAGTTTTTAAAGCATATCTATGAGCCGTTTGCCCAAGAAGGAGACGATGCGCGCAGCAAGTTCCAAGGAACCGGCATGGGCATGCCAATCGTCAAGTCGCTTATTGAACTGATGGGCGGCACCATCGAAGTCACCAGCGAACTCCATGTGGGCACCACGTTCTACGTGGAAATTCCGCTCGATATCGACAAGAACCCCCGGGCGCGGGCGAATACGGTCGAGAGGGCGCTCGACTGCTCGCTCGCCGACATGAACGTGCTGCTCGCCGAAGACAACGAATTGAATGCCGAGATTGCACAGACGCTGCTAGAATCCGAGGGCGTCGTGGTCACCCGCGCCGTCAACGGCAACGAAGTCGTCGATCTGTACCTGTCTCATCCCGCCGGCAGCTTCGATGCGATCCTGATGGACATTATGATGCCGGACATGGACGGCTACGAGGCAACCCGCGCGATTCGCCTGAGCGAGAAGGTCGATGCAGCCGATATCCCCATCATCGCGCTCACCGCCAATGCCTTTGCCGAGGACGCCAAGGCGGCACACGACGCCGGCATGAACGCCCATCTGTCCAAACCGCTCGACTTTAACAAGCTCAAAAACATACTCGCCCGCATCAAGAAAAACGGATCCGTTTCGCTATAGTTTTTGCAGCAACCACGCACGACCAGAAAGGAAGCCAACGATGTTTAGGCCCTTACGTCGAAAGAAACGCGCCATCACCGACGAGGAAGCGCGTAAACTGCTCGCCACCTGCAAGCGCGGCGTCTTTGCCGTCAACGGTGACGATGGCTACCCGTACGCCATTCCCGTCAACTACTTCTTTGACGCCGAGCACGACAAGATTTATTTCCATGGCGCCAAAGCCGGCCACAAGGTCGACGCACTCAAGCGCGATGACAAGGTCTGCTTTACCGTTTACGGCAACGAGTGGTACCAGGACGGCGACTGGGCTCCCTACGTTATGAGCACCGTCGTCTTTGGCCGTTGTCGCCTGGCGAATGACACCCCCGCGTTTATCGAGGACAAAGTCCGCCAGCTCGCCCTTAAGTACTACCCTTCTGCCGAAGAAGTCGAAGAGGAAATCGCCAAGGACATTAAGGGCGTCCAGCTCTACGAGATTACGATTGAGCATCTTTGCGGTAAGCAGATTCAGGAAAAATAAGCCTCAAGAGCAGACCTCACAAATAGCAATAGGGCCCGGTTCCAACCCACCTTGGAACCGGGCCCTATGCTTATGAAGCGTTGGCGGCGATGTGCGCTAACACCTCAACGAGCTCCTGCGAACTCACGGGTTTACTCAGGTGCGCGTCCATGCCCGCCTCACGCGAAAGCCTGCGGTCGTCGGCAAAGGCGTTGGCACTCACGGCGATAATCGGCGTAGTCGCGGCATCCTCGCGATCGAGTGTTCGAATTCGACGCGTGGCCTCAAGGCCGTCGATACCGGGCATCATGATGTCCATCAACACCACGTCGTACTCGTACGGCACGCTCGCGGCAAACATCTCGACGGCAGACTCGCCATCCTTAGCATGCGTCACGACGGCACCGGCACGGCTGAGCGTAAACTGCGCGATCTCGGCATTCAGATCGTTATCCTCTACGAGCAAAACGCGCAGGCCCTGGAACGCATCGCCGTCGCCCGCATCTACGCGAACTGCCTGAGGAATCTCGGAGCGGTCGCACTTCTCGAACGGCAGGCGGATGGTAAACGTCGTCCCCTGCCCCAAGACGCTCGTAAAGCTCATGGTTCCGCCCATAAGCTCGACCAACTGTTTTGCGATAGGCGCGCCCAGGCCAGTTCCCGATGAAGCGCCTTCCACCTGTTGCTCCTCACGGCAAAACGGCTCGTAGAGGCGCTGTTGGAACTCCTCGCTCATGCCAATACCGTTGTCGGCGATCGTGTATTCATAGACGGGGACGCCATCCGCTGGCTCCACCTCGCGGCACACCAGGCGAACATAGCCGCCCTGGCGGTTGTACTTGACGGCATTGCCGGCAATATTGAGCAACAAGCGCTTGAGGTGCGTCACGCTCACCCGCACATAGGGATGATCAAGCGTCTGCTGGTCGCAGATAATTGTCACCAGACGCTCCTCGGCCTGGCGCTCCAGAATATCGCGCACCTCGTGGTTGAGGGTCACCAAGTTTGTGGGAACAAGCTCCAGATCGACCTGCCCGCTCTCCAGGCGACTCATATCCAGGGCCTCGTTGGCAAGGTCGAGCAGCAGTCCCGATGCCGTCCAGATCTTTGAGCGGCACTCGGTCTGCTTTTGAAGATCGTCCGCATTGGCATCGCCGACCTCAACCATACCGCGAATGCCGTTGATGGGCGTGCGCAAATCGTGGCTCATGCGACGCAAAAACTCCGTCTTTGCCGAGTTGGCAGACGAGGCCTCACGCGCTGCCTTTGCCAGCTTGTCGCCATAGTCGCGCTCCTGCTGCAGCAAGTCCGTCAAACGTCGACGATCAGCGCGGCGACGCACCATCACAACAACGGCTATAACACCGCTGTAGAGCACCAGCACGCCGGCAGCAACAGCCGCGACGACCTCAAAGTAGCGCCGCGCCGAGGCATAGGTGTACACGTAGAACCCGCGCGCTTTTCCAAATGTGCCCAAATACCACTCGCCGCTGGCGTTGACCAGTCGGACTTTGCCGGGCAGGCATCGATCCTTAATACCGTCGACAATAAAGACATCCGTTGCAGGCAGATTGAATACGCCCAATATGGTGGGTTCAACGGCATTGGTCGCAACGACTTTGCCATCGCTTTCGATCACGATATTGCCGCTGTCGATGGTCTCATAACCACCGAGCAGGCTCTGCAGTTTGAGCGTATTGCTTGCAACTGCCTTCGCGCTCTGATGCCTGACCGCGATAACGATGCCCTCGCCATCTTGCCGGGTCACGCAACCAATGTCTGCAACCGAATCATCCGAAAGCGTAATGCGGGCGGTATAGGACTTAAGCGGATGGGCTGCCACCTCCAGCACGGGTGCTTCCTTGAGATACGTAGCGAGCGACTCGTAGCCCACGCCATCCGTCGAGGATTCGGACACCAAATTGCCCGATGCGTCCGTCACGATCAGTGCGCTCACGTTGAACTGGTCGGCATATTGCTCCAGCATGGCGTTATCCACCGAACCGTCGCGCTCAATATCGCGCGCTGTCTCTCCGGCGATCTCCATAACGCGAATCAGGTTTTTGGTCGTATAGGCGCTATTGAATGCATCGTAGGAAAGGCTCTGCGTCGCCACGTAATCGACAACGTCGGCAAAGCGCTGCTCGGCTTGGGCCGTCGTGTAGCCGTAGCTCATCATGCCGGCAACAACCGAGAGCGCTATCCCCAGCAGGGCGACAAGGAGCCATACCCCTGTCGAACGATTGCCCCGCCCCTGAGCGGCGTGGTCGGGCGCATCGATCATGACAGGCCCTCCATATTCAAAAATGGCGAAGGGTCATCAAAGTACTTTGACACCAGACGTTCCATGGTGCCATCGACAAGCATTTCTTGGTAGGCATGAGTGAGCTTAACGTCGATGCCACGCGTATCGTTGATATCGAAAGCGGTGCCCAAACCAACCTCTAGCAGCGGCTCATCCAAAATGCGATACGTTACGCCATAGTCTTTTTCGTAGGTGAGCAGCGAGGACTCATGCGCGGCGATGGCGTCGACCAGACCCTCGACGAGCGCCGGGTTCAGATACGAACGGTCCGAAAAGCAGTAGAGCTCTTTGATCTGCGGAACGTTTTCATTTGTATGATTGAGCAAAATGTCCTCGGGCTTGGTGGTGGACTGGACCGCCACGACCTTATCCTCAAGATCGGCAAGCGTGTAGATATCGCTCTGGGGATCGACCGCGACCACCTGGCGGCTCGCAAGGTACGGGCCGGCCCAACGATACTCGTTTTCGCGACCCGTCATGCTAAAGCTGCCCATGACGCAATCGAGCTCGCCGCTCGCCAGTAGCTCGTTCTTCTTTTCCCAATCGATCAGCTGGTACTTTGGCTTGTAACCAATGCGGGCCAAAGCCTCGGTCAATATCTCGACATCCAGGCCAACGATATCGCCGTACTCGTCGGTATACACAAACGGTGGATAGAGGTCGCTGCCGACGTTGAGCGTCTTAAGGTTGTCGTCTTTGGCCTGCGAGGCGTCCAGGCCTTCTAATGCAAACGTCGAGACCCTGCCATTCGACCCGGAACAGCCGGCTATCGCTACGACAAAGGCACACGCTCCCGCAAGCGCAACAAACAACGATATGGCAACCGAGCGACGGGGTCTTTTCATCGAGCTCCAGACGATCCTGTTTACAGACTGAAATGGTTAAAGATAATAGCAAACGAAACCACGCGAGTGCCCAATGGTTACAGACGTTCTACCATGCGGGGCCTTCCAGCCGACTTGGCAGAAGGTCCCGCATGCAGCGCACGCCTACCGTGCATTAAAAACGTAGCGGTCCAGGCGGTCGCACGCTTCCCTCACGCGCGAAAGCGGCAGCGCCAGATTCACGCGAATGTGGCAGGGCCCGTGGAACGGACGGCCATCCTGGTAGCCAACGCCCACGCGCGCCCCCTCGTCGAGCAACCACTGAATATCGCGGCCATGCTCGCGGCACCACTCGGTGCAGTCCAGAAACACCATGTACGTGCCCTGCGGACGCGAATAGGACACGCCCTCAAAATGCTCGTCCACGTAATTGCAGAAGTACTCGATATTGCCGGCAAGCACCTGATTGAGCTCGTCCACCCACTCATAGCCCTGCGGCTGGTAGGCACCGATAAGCGCATGCATGGAGAGGACATTCATCTCGTTGTAGTGGGTCTTGTTGGACACGGCGCACACGCGGTCGCGCAGCGTCTCGTTATAGATGATGTGGTAGCTGCCGACCAGGCCCGCCAGGTTGAACGTCTTGCTGGGCGCGTAGAGGGCAACCGTGCGCATGCGAGCATCCTCGCTCACCGACTGCGTCGGGATATGCTTGTGGCCCGGCAGGATGATATCGGACCAAATCTCGTCCGAGATCACCACGCAATCGTGCTGACGATAGATGTCCATGGCGCGCTCGATCTCGTCACGCTCCCATACGCGGCCGCAGGGATTGTGCGGCGAGCAGAACACCGCGGCATGGATGTGGTTTTGGGCGAGCTTGTGCTCCATGTCCTCAAAGTCCATACGCCACACGCCCTGGTCGTCGAGCTTAAGCGGGCTGTGGACAATACGATAGCCCGCGGCCTCAATGGACTTGGTAAAGCCGATGTAGGTGGGGCTGTGGACCAGCACCGCATCGCCCGGCTGAACATACGCACGCAGTGTCGACACGACACCGCCCAGCACGCCGTTTTCGTAGCCGATATGTTCAGGGCGCAGGCCCTCGACGCCATTGCGGCGGCTCTGCCATTCGATGATGCGGTCGAAGTACTCGGCGCGCGGGTTAAAGTAGCCAAACATGGGATGCTGAGCGCGCTGAATGATGTACTCCTGGACCGTGGGCACCGTGGCAAAATTCATGTCGGCCACCCACATGGGAATGCGGTCGAAGCCCTCGTCGGGTGCGTTCGGAGCCATACCGGGGATCTCGCCCCAGGAGTCAACGGCGATGGAGTCCATGCCGTGGCGGTCGATAAGCGAGCTAAAGTCGTATTTCATGCTGAGCTCCCATGCAAAGTAGACTGTTTCGATAGGCGTTATTGTCCACCAGCGTGGGCGGTTTTGGCATGGGGTTTGGCGTTGTTTTTGACGGATACGGACGGATGGTTAGTCTTGCGCGTCGTTGACGGCGACTACGGTTAGCTGGGTTTCGTCGACCGTAAACGATATGTCGAGCCCGGCGTAGGTCAGATGGTAGACGCGGTTTGGTTCGTGCTTGCTGCCCGCGCGGCGCGGATCTTGGCGTAGAACCTCGACCAAGCCGGGGAGCTTTGCGGGCGGGACCATATCCTGCAGTGCTTGCGGAAACTTAACATCGAGCTCTTGCCACGGAGCATCCTCGATCCAGCCGCCGGTCGCATCCGAGTGGCAGTCCGCAAACGGAATGTAGGGCTTAATGTCGTAGATGGGCGTGCCGTCGCGCAGATCGGCCCCCAGCACATAGATGATGGGGCCATCGTCGGTGAGCTCGACACGATCGAGCTTGACGCACGAAAGGCCAATGGGGTTCGGGCGAAACGGGCTGCGCGTGGCAAAGACGCCCACACGCTCGGCTCCACCCAGGCGCGGCGGACGCACGGTCTTCGACCATTTTGCGTTGGTACCGGACCTGTCCTGCGTTTTGGCATCGGCGGCTATGTCCTTAGCCGTGCCGCCGGGCGTTCCGTTTTCGAAGCGCCACAGCAGCCACAGGTGAGAGAAGGAGTCCAGACCCTCAACCGCTGCATTGGAGGCAAATTCCGGCTCAAAAACGATGCGTCCCTGCAGATGAGGCGCCAAAAAGCTGTTGCGCGGAATGCCGAACTTCTGCGGCAGGTCGGTATGTATGTGTGCAATAGGTTCCATGCCGGTCATTGTACGGCATGGAGGCGTGGGGCGTTGCGCGCAATTCTTCGCCGTGGACTCCTGTCGTGCAACCAACGGTTGCTTGGAAGGGCGCCTGCCGCCGCGTATGCTTAAGCCATCAACCAGCAGAAAGGAGCCGCTATGGCCTTTGCAGAAAAGCTCATTGCCGTTCGTCGCGCCCATCACCTTACCCAGGAGCAGCTCGCCGCCAAGCTCTTCGTCACACGCCAAGCCGTCAGCCGTTGGGAGCGCGACGAGGTCACCCCGGGCATCGACATGATGAAGCTCATTGCCGCCGTAACCGGCGAGCCACTGTCCCACCTGCTCGAAATGCCCGAGCATTATTGCCAGAGCTGCGGCATGATACTCACGCCCGACGACTGCGGCACCGATGCCACGGGCGCCACGACCGACCATTACTGCAAGTGGTGCTACGACCACGGCAAGTACACCTACGACACCACCATGGAGGCGATGATCGAGGATTGCGCTCCGCGGCTGGCGCAAAACACCGGCATGTCGCTCGACGAAGCCGTCTCGCTCATGGGCGCCGTCCTGCCGCAACTGGAGCGCTGGCGCACCGTGCAGGAAAACGAGGAGCGCTACGGCGCCGAGGCTCGGAAGCGCTACGGCGACGAGGCGATCGACGCAGCAAACGAAGCACTGCTGGACATGGACCCCGAGACATGGAACGACATGAAGGAACTTGAACGCGCTATTCTGGGCCAACTCTCGATTGCCATGGGCGATGGCGATGCGAATGGAAGCGAGGCTCGCAAGCTTGTCGCGATGCATCGTCGTTGGATTGGTCTCAACTGGGGACGCGAACCCCAGAACGAAGCGTACCTGGGCCTCGCCCACGGCTATCTTGCCGACCAGCGCTTTATCGACTACTACGACAAGCCCTGCGGCACCGGAGCTACGGCGTTTCTGGTCCAGGCCATCGAGTCGTCTTTGGCGCGTGCATAGACCGCGGCGGCTTTGGGTATTTCAATCGAAACCTCAACCGATTGGAGACCCATGGCTACTAATCATGAGCTCACGCTGTACGTTATGACCGGCTGCCCGTATTGCATAAAGGTCAAGCGCTTTTTGGCCGATAGCAGCGTGACCATTCCCGAACGCAATATCTCGACCGATACCGAAGCCGAGCAGACACTCATCGCCGTCGGCGGAAAACGCCAGGTTCCCTGCCTGTTCATCGACGGCAAACCACTCTACGAATCGAGCGACATCATCGCGTGGGCACAGGAGAACCTGCTCTAGTGCAACACAGCCATTGGGGACGTTCTTAAATGACTAGTCGTTAAAGAACGTCCCCAACGACCAACTAGCCGTGGAAGCGGGCTATGGGTGCAAGTGGCTGCTCGCGAAAGACGCGATCGACGGCGGCGCGGTATTCGTCGACCTTTTTAGTCTTACGTACGAGCTTGTGAACGGTAGCGGGATCGGCGAAGGCGCATTTGGCGTAGAACCACCACTCCTTCATGCGAAAGACCGCGTTGCCGCCAATCTCTTCTGCATATGCCGCAAACAGCGTGTCGTGGAAGCGCTGCAGCTCAGCATCCGTGGCAGCAGGGCCGCCCTTGACCATGCGAGCCAGAGCGGGGTTCGCGAGCAGGCCACGCCCCAGCATCACATGGCGTGTACCGGGATAGGCCTCCACCAGCGCATCCATATCCTCAAGATCAAAGATGTCGCCGTTGTATGCCACCGGAAACGGTGCCCGCTCCAGCGTCTCGCCGTAAAACGCTTTGCGCGGCGAGCCCGTGTAACGATCCTTTTGCACGCGCGGATGCACGATTAGCTCGGCCAGCGGCATGCGGCAGTAAAGGTCGAGCACGCGCTCGTATTCGTCGTCGCTCTCCAGCCCCAGCCTGGTTTTTACCGACACCGGCAACGGCGAACGTTCGCACACATCGTTCAAGAACACCTCGAGCTCGTCGAGATTGCGCAAGAAACCCGAGCCCTTGCCCTTGGCGACAACTGTTCCCGAGGGGCAACCCAGGTTGAGATTGACCTCGCGATAGCCCATGTCGGCGAGCACCTGTGCCGCCCACACAAACTCGTCCGCGTTCTTGGACATCAACTGAGGCACCACGTCGAGCCCCTGGTTATTGGCAGGATCGATCTCCTTAAACGCCTTGCCGCCAAAGCGGTTGCCCACCCGCGGCGGCGGCAAAAACGGCGTGTAATAGCAGTCGAGCGCACCGAAGCACTCCGCATGCACGCGACGGAACACATGCCCGGTAATCCCCTCCATAGGGGCAAGCGAAAGAATCATCTACTCTTCTCTCATATCAACGGATGTGACAAAGGAACCGCCCCCTTGTTACATGCATTATGCCTTGTGCTCCAGATGATTCACAAGGCAGAGGCAGCAGCTTGACGATAATCACCCTTCCATCCGGCGCCTCATGCAACGAAGGTGAATGGTTTTCCGCGAAGTGAACGAGTGAAATCGGACCCTCGATGCATCGACACTTTTGGAAGGCCAATTCCTGCGGTTTTATCACTCAAATCCTGCGGTTTTAGCGTCGAAAAATGTGGGTGCTTCAGGGGTCCAAATTAGGTCGTTCACTTCTCGGGAAACCATTCACCTTCGATTTGCTGTTTGTGGGCATCGGCAGCGGCTTCATGCTCCAAAAGACGACGTTCGCGATCAAACGATCACCAACAGCACGCTGTTGACCGCTATGTATGAACAACAGACATCCTCCACTCATCTATACTCAAGAGCGTGTGCACATCGCCCCCGAAAAACGATAAGAGTCGAGGCCCCATGCAGCAGCTCACCAAGCAAGAAAAGAAACGTATCCAGCGGTACTGCACATACCCCAAAATCGCAGCGACCGCACTCGTCATGTCGTTCGTAGCATGCCTGTTGATGTTGCCACTCCAAATGATCAACGATATCGCGTTTCACCAAAAGGAATTCCAACCCGCGGGCATATATACCGCCATCGCACTCACCGTAATCGAACTCGCCATCTTTTGCTATTGCGCTCTTGCGCCGCGCTTTGGAATGCAGGGCAAACAGTGGAAGGAACTGCAGAGCAGGCTTGCGGTGGCCCAGACCAACAAGGACCATTCCGCGGAGGTCGCCGGCGTGCTTGCCACGCAAGCTGCCGGCCGCCTGCTCAAGAACAGCGATAACGATCTCGCGCGCAACCTGGGCGGTGCCGCCGAGGTTGCCAGCGCCGTAGGGGCAGTCGCCACGGCGGCAGACGTGCTGGCCGAGACCTCGAGCAATGCCGAGGCCATGGCAAACGCATACGGCGTGACGATTCCAAACGTCAAGAAGCAGATCATAGCTCTCTCGGTGTTGCCCGCCATTGTGCTGCTTGGCGTCTACATCCCGCAGTTTGTCCAGGGAAATAACGAGCTTCAGACAAGAAAAGCTGCAGCCGCCGAGCAGCTCGCCATCGCGCAAGATGCCCTGGAGCCCGTGTGCGAACGCGTCGCGGCAGACGACCCATACGAGTCGTATCACGACTATGGCTATCGCATTATCGGCTATCTGCGCGATAATGACCTCGGCGCTCAAGCAGCCTATGTCTACCTTTCTTTCGATGCAGATGGCATGCTCACGGACGTCGATTACACCAGTCAGATCGACCCCGAGGCAAGCCTTGCAGACAGCCTCGCCCGCGCCGAGCAGGATATCGCGACGCTCTGCGCCCCGCTCAACGGGTTGGACATTTCCGTTGCCACGCCGGGCCTCCTCACGCCATGCAGCCTTTCGGATGAATTTAAACAGGCATTTTTAGCCGGATCCTTATACGAGGAAATCAGCATCAAGACAGAGGACGAATCCATCAAGTCGTACTACGCCTTTGACACCGAGCCCAAGGAAGAATTCGACGAATACACCCATCCGGAAATTAGGCTCATGCTCTCTGCAAAGAAGAGCTAGAAGCGTACGTTCTGATTTCTGCTCGCAAACGCCGTCTATATCTCGAGGTCTAATACTTTTCCGAGAAGTGAACGACCGTTTTTGAACCCCCGAAGCATCGACATTTTCTGACGCCAAAACCGCAGGATTCAACGATCAAAACCGCAGGAAATTGCATCTCAAAAGTGTCGATACTTCAGGGGTCCATTTTGACTCGTTCACTTGTCGGAAAAGTATTAGACCTCGAATTCACAAGCCGCTCAATGTGACAAAGGAACTGTCCCTTTGTCACATTATTCGGAGCGCAGGGCTTCGACAGGGTCCTTCTTGGATGCGCTGCGGGCCGGCAGCAGGCCGGCAACAACCGTCAGCAGCACCGAAATCGCGATGAGCACCAGCGCATCCTGCACGGGCAGGCTCATCAGATTGGGTACTTGTTTGGCAGCAAGCGCCCAGGTATTAACCGGGAAGCTCACGAGCACCACGACGACAATGGCAAAGACGCCGGCGATGAGACCCTCGATAAAGGTCTCGGCGTTGAACACGTTGGCCACGTTGCGCTTTGACGCGCCGATCGCGCGTAGGATGCCGATTTCCTTCTTGCGCTCCAGTACGCTGATGTAGGTGATGATGCCGATCATGATGGAGCTCACGACCAGGCTGATGCTCACGAACGCGATGAGCACCAAGCTGATGGTATTCACGATATCAGTCACCGAGCCCATGATGATGCCCATGTAGTCGGTGTACGAGATTGCCTGCTCATCGTGGCCGGCGGCTTTGACCTGCTTGTTGTACGCATCGATATGGTCGAGTACTCGCTCCTTGGCCTCAAAGTCACGCGGGAAAATCTTAACCGAGATGGGGTCGGCCTCATCCGCATAGCCCAACGTGGTCAGATTGTTGTCGTAGGTGAGCTTCGACGCCTTGGCATAGCTCATCATGAGCGAACTCAGGTCCTCGGCGTCCATGTTGAAGTGAATGGCATTGGCAAAGGCGCTCGCATCCACACGCATGGCGCCCGCCAAGTTGGCAATACTCGACGACATCTGCGTAGCCATCTGTCCCATGAGCCCCGCCGCGCCCGCCTTGAGCTGAGCTGACACCGTTATCGCAATCTGGTCGCTGATTGTCTTGGTCACCTGGTCCATTGCCTGCTGCAGATACGGAGCCAGCTGATTTTGGACATAGTCGGTCATCGCCTGCTGCAGACGCTCGGCCAGGACATCGCCGCCGAGCGCCTTGAGCTGTGCCAAACACTGCTGCGCCACAACATCGTTCTCGAGATACGCCGAGAATGCGGCAGCGAGCTTTGACGCGTCTTTAAGGTCTTCGGGTGACAGCGCCTTAAACTGATCAGACTGCAAAAAGCCCTCAAACAGTTGGTTGGCAAGCGTTCCCACCTGCTGCATTTGCTCGGGCGTGAGCTCCAGACCGTCAAAGATGCCCGAGAAATCTGGTGCCGGCGCTTTGGCCATGATGTCGCTGAAGTCGATGTCCCTGCCTACGCCCGAAAGGTCAATGTCCAGCCCGGACAAGTCAAGACCCGACAGGTCCATACCGCCGGCAACACCCGAGAGCGCGGAGGTATCGAACGAGAACGCGCTCTTGAGCGCTGCCTCGTCCACACTGAACATGCTGCCCAGATCCACTCCTTGTTTGGCCTCGCCTTGCAGCTCATCGAAAGACTTGCCCGTAAAGACATCCGTCTCGGGGTGGGCGAGCTGCTCCTGCACAATCTGCGAATTTGCGGCGCGCTCCATAAGCTGGCGAGTCAGCGCATGCGTGTAGGCAATGCCCGGGGACAACGCGCTCGCGTTGGCGGTCTCGTTGGGTCGTACCACGCCCACAATGTGCACGTCGATACCGTCGGCAACCTTGGCGGCCATAAAGTCGGTGTCGCCAGACATATCGGTCCACATGCCAGTCTCTTCGTTTTTGCGATAGGCATCGGCCGGCGACAACACCTTAAACGTGGTAGACAGCGCATCGTCGTAGGTAAAGTCGGCGCCGGTCTCGGGCGCTTCGACCCCACCGTCAGCCGCCATGGCGCTGTTAACCAGATCGTTGAGCTCATCGATATCCAGCGCACCGATGCTGTAGAGCGTGTAATCGCCCACCGTGCCGCGGCTCGAAAGCACCATTACGGCTTCGTTGGCAGACGTGGGCCAATGACCGGCGACAACATCGTACTGGCTGTCGAGCAGACTCTGGTCGTCAATCATCTCGTTAAAGACCGAGGTTCCCATGGATTCCATGCTCACCGTCGCCGCCGAGCTCGCGCCTCCGCTCATGGCCTCGGTCATGGCGTTGGGCACCAGCCGGACAGGCTTCTCATCGCCCTTGCCGGCACGATAGACAACCGGCGATACACCGTAGCCGTACTGAATGGCATTGACCTCTTTATCGATGCCGTCACCACCGGCATCGAGCCATGCCTTAAAGCTCGTCATGTCGTTGGACTTAACGCTCGCAAACATATCCTTTACGGCCGTGACCACGGGAATCTTATCGGTTCCCTGAGCCTTGCCGCCGACACTGTCGTCAGACGAATCCACGCTTTCAGACGAGCCATCATCCGCAGCCCCCTGTCCGCCCATCATGGACGACAGGTCGTAGTCCTGCTTGGAAATGGTGAGTGGGTAGCTCGAGAGCGTATCCTCCTCGACCTTTTTGATGTAGCCATTTACGCCGTTGGAGAGCGCCAGAATCGCCGCGATACCGATAATGCCAATCGAGCCCGCAAAGGCCGTCATGGCCGTACGGCCCTTTTTGGTCATAAGGTTTCGGGCAGAAAGCCCCAGCGCTGTCACAAAGCTCATCGAGGTTTTGCGCGTAGGCTTAGCCTCGCGACGCGCGGCCTTGGCAACATCAAAGGGGTCGGAATCGTCGGTGATCTTGCCGTCCGCCAGATTGACGATACGCGTGGCGTACTGGTACGCCAGCTCGGGATTGTGCGTGACCATGATGACCAGACGGTCGCGCGCAACGTCTTTGAGCAAATCCATGACCTGCACGGATGTCGTTGAGTCCAGGGCGCCGGTCGGCTCGTCTGCCAGCACGATTTCGGGATCGTTGATCAGGGCGCGGGCGATGGCCACGCGCTGCATCTGTCCGCCCGAAAGCTGGCTCGGGCGCTTGTTAACGTGCTCGCCCAGGCCAACTTTCTCCAACGCCTCGCGCGCACGTTGACGGCACTCGGCATGCCCCACGCCCGTGAGCGTGAGCGCCAGCTCCACGTTTTCCAAAATGGTCTGATGCGGAATGAGGTTATAGCTTTGGAACACAAAGCCGATGCGGTTGTTGCGATAGGCATCCCAATCGCGATCGTGAAAGTCCTTGGTCGAGATGCCGTCGATGAGCAGGTCGCCGGAATCGAAATGATCAAGTCCACCGATAACGTTGAGCATCGTGGTTTTACCCGAGCCCGAGGGACCCAGAATGGCCACGAACTCGTTATCGCGAAAAGACAGGCTTACGCTGTCGAGCGCCACCTGCGTAAACGACTGCGTAACGTATCTTTTGCAAATACCTTTGAGCTCCAACATGGACGGCAACCTCTCCCACGCGGGCGCACTCGCCCACTCTCCCCCGCCGTTCGTATTCGACGCGTTTGTCCTACTCTATCCCCATTTTTCACCGACACCAGTGAGGAATGTAGGGAACCGCGCCAAAAAACGAACGGGACGGCGCCCAAAAAAGAGGCCCCAAGTGGGGCCTCTATATGGTGGAGATTATCTTGAAAGGCAGCGGACTACTCCGCACAGCGACACACGATCCTCGCGATGCTTTACGTGTTTTTTTACTGCTCGCTATTCGCAATCGCCTGGTCGATAAGTTTGTTGAGTGCTGCGCGCTGCTCGGCGGAGCTGATGGCTCCCACGATGGGCTCCCCTACG
>CAUAJB010000037.1 GCA_958429225.1 uncultured Collinsella sp. | reverse complement strand
ACCGGTGGCTCGACGGGCGGCTCCACCGGTGGTTCGACCGGCGGCGATGGCGGCACGCCTACGCCCACGCCCACTCCCGACCCCTCGCCCACGCCTGACGATACGGTCGGCTAGAAATCATCCGGCCATAAGCAACAAGGCCCCCGAACAGCTTATTCAACTGCTCGGGGGCCTTTTAGTTTAAAGCGACCTGGCAGGCGGTCTTTATACCGGCAAACAAAAAGGGGGTACCGACCCTCGTCGATACCCCCTTACAGGCAACTATGTCAGCGCGCGCAGGGCCGAGCGCACGACCCGCACGCCTACTTGCGAGAATTGCTCAGCTTATTGATCAGCGCCTCGAGACGCTCGCCGTCCTCGGCCGTCTGGGCAATAACCAAAATCGTATCGTTGCCGGCAAGCGAGCCAAGCACATCGGGCAGCTCTGCCGCATCAACAGCGGCGGCGATGCCGGAAGCCGTGCCAGGCTGAGCCTTAATCATAACCAGATTATCGGTGCGCAGAACGCCCGTTACGAGCTCGGAAACCATACGCTGCAGGTGCAGGTCCTCTGCCAGAACATAGATGCCCTCAGGGAGCTTACGCAGCCCCATATCGGCAATATCGCGAGAGACAGTCGCCTGCGTGCAATCAAAGCCCATAGCGCGGAGCTCATCGACCAGCACGCGCTGCGTGCGGACGTCCTTATTGCGCACAATATCTCTAATGGCATCCTGGCGCCCATTGCGTTTTTTAGCCATACAAACCCTCTCTCCAAAAGATGGCGGAGACAATCAATCAGTGATTGAATAGTTTAACGCTATTTGAAGGCTTTTGTGTATAAGAACGCATTTCGAAACAATTCTATGCAAATTTGTTTCGAAATGAGCCGTTTAGGCGGTTTTTGCGCCCGTCCGGTTAAGAAAAGCTGCCAGATGCGTACACATCACGCAGCGCGCGGGCTTGGCGCTGGCGATCGGCCCAAACAACAGACCGAGTCCCCGATGGTTATCCTTGAGCGCGGCGACCATCTGACGGGTTCGAGGCGCCTCGAGCATATCACGCATGCGGGCGGAACGCTCGATTGACGACACTCCATGCGGGCTCAGACACAAATTCTCGATGCAGGCGACCAGTCCGGCGAAGTAGAACTTTTGGCTTGCCAGCTTGAGCCGACCACCGCTATCTGCTTCCGAGAGTGAGTCCGCAAGCTCGTCGAGCGCTCGAGTGTCATCGGATATCCTGGCATACATGGTGGGATCAAAGGCATCTGTAAGCTTAGGTGCCACCGCGTGGAAACAAGCGTCGCCGCAGCCGGACACGAATCGTGCCTGCGAGAGCGCATAAGCCATAAACTCAACCGTACGGTACGCCTTGCCACGCGACAGGCATGCTTCAAACAGCGGACGGCTATACATCACGCCAGAGACTTGAGCAACCAAGCCGCCTAAAATCAACTGGGGCAGCCCGGTCACCATCGAGGATTTGCTATCAATGGAAATATGAGCAGCATCCAAGACGCGCGAATGGCGCTCTCGATGTGCATCATAGCGGTCGAGCGACACCGTGGGGAGCACTATGTCTGCCGTAGTATCGCACGCGATATCGACCATCTTGGAAAGGGACTGCGGAGCAAACCACTCATCGGCGTTCATAGCGATGATTTGAGAGCCACGCGAGGCAGCAAAACCGGCACGAAGACAAGCACCGCACTTCGAGTCCTCGACGTCAATCAAATCAATATGGATGTCTCTGTCGGCAGCAACTTGAAGCGAATGGCGCACACCGGGCGCAGCATCGCGGCAGACAACGACAATCTGCAAATCGTAGAGGTCTTGGTTCTGGATACTCTCGAGCGCACGCATCGCATAGCTGGGCGAACCTTCTACCACAAGGATCACCGAAAGTCGCGGATGCGAGCCACGTCGAACCAAGTTATCCGTCCTCTCGACAGCAATGAACCAAACCGTGGTTCATGGTACACCCCGGCAATAAAAGCAATGAGACACCGGTTGTATTGCACGCCAAGAACAGATGTTGCACACGCGCAGCCCACAGATGACGGGTGTCGACGCACGACGCGTCGAGCCCTCCCCTAGTCGAGCACGACAAGCTCGGCGGGACCGTAATCCACGCCCATAAACGTAAGGCCGCAGGCAGGAGCCGTGGGGCCCGCAGCGGTACGGTCGCAAGCATCGATGACCTCGCGCATCCACTCGGGTTCACGGCGATGCATGCCAATCGCGACAAGCGTGCCAACGATCGTACGGACCATCGAATGCAGAAACGCATTGCCCTCGATGGTAAACGTCAGGATGTCCTCGCCAAACGCAACCTCATGGCCAAACTCGGCACGCATCACGCAGCGGTGCGTGGGCTTGCCCACAGCAGACGCCACCTTGCAAAAGCTCTTGAAGTCCTGCTCGCCCAGCAGCGCGGGACAGGCCGCAGACATCGCCTCAACATCCAATGAGTAGCGATGCCACCACACCGCACCGCGCGAAAGCACAGGGCGCGCGTCGCGATCGGCAATACGGTACGTATACGTACGGGAACGCGCATCAAAGCGTGCAGAAAAGCCTTTACGGGCCTTGTAGACCTCGTTTATGGCGATATCTTTGGGCAGGAGGGCATCCATAGCCCTCAGCCACCTACGGCGCGTCAAAGCCAACTCAGCGTCCGTTACGGGCACGCTGATGAACTGTGCCACCGCATGCACGCCGGCATCGGTACGCCCCGCACACGTCAGGTCGATCGGGCGGCGCAGGAGCGTCTCGATAGCGCGGCGCAACTCGCCCGCAACCGTCGTCTGACCGGGCTGCTCGGCAAAGCCGCTGTAGGACGAGCCATCGTAGGCCACGCGGAAAACGAGCGTGGCATCGAGCTCAGGAATCGAATTGAAATCAGACGGCGCGGTCATGGACGCTCCCAACAAACAGGCAATGGCATTTCGACAAAAAAAGAGGGGTACGCGAACGTACCCCTCGAATATAGCCTATGCAGACGGATTGTCTACTCAGCGGTCTCCTCAGCAGGAGCCTCCTCGGCAGCCTCGACCTTCTTGGGAGCAGCGGCCTTCTTGGGGGCCGGAGCAGCCTTCTTAGCCTTAGGCGTGCAAGGCTCGGTGACGAGCTCCATGATAACGATGGGAGCGTTGTCGCCCTTGCGGTTACCGAGCTTCATGATGCGGGTGTAACCGCCGTTGCGGTCCTGCCACATGCCCTGAGCAGCCTTGTCGAAGATCTCGGCAACGAGCTGCTTATCGCCGAGCTTGGCGATAGCCAGACGACGAGAGTGCAGGTCGCCCTTCTTGGCCCAGGTGATGATCGGATCGACGACCGAACGCAGCGCCTTAGCGCGGGTCTCGGTGGTCTTGATGCGGTCGTTCTCGAAGAGGGCCTTAGCAAGGCTCTTCTTCATGGCCTTGGTGTGGCTCGCATCGGTGCCGAGCTTCAGGCCCTTCTTAACGTTATGACGCATGGTCTAGTTTCTCCTCAAATATGCGAAGCATTAAGCCTTCAGGCTCAGGCCCATGGACTCAAGCTTGTCCTTCACTTCCTCGATCGACTTAACACCGAAGTTACGGATGTTGAGCAGATCGTTCTCCGAGAACTCAACGAGCTGACGGACCGAGTGAATGCTGGCGCGCTTAAGGCAGTTGTAAGAACGGACGGAAAGGTCCAGATCCTCGATCTGCTTGTCCAGCTCAGCGTTGTCGTTGGTGACCTCGGGAGCGAAGATCGAAGCCTCCTCCTCGACCTCGGGGGTCTCGGCAAGGTTCATAAAGGCAGCCATATGCTGGTTAATGATATTGGCAGCCTGGACCACGGCGTCGCGCGGGGCGATGGAGCCGTTGGTCTCGATCTCGAGGACAAGGCGGTCGTAGTCGGTGTGCTGACCGACACGGCAAGCCTCAACGAGCTTGGCGCAACGGGAAACCGGCGAGTACAGCGAGTCGACGTGGATCACACCGATGGGATCGTTGTCGCGTTTGTTGGCCTCGCCAGAAACATAGCCGCGGCCATAGCCGATGCGCATGCTCATGGTGAGATGGCCACCCTCGGTGAGCGTAGCGATGTGCTGCTCGGGGTTGACCAGCTCAAACTCGGACGGAATAAAGAAGTCCGCACCGGTGACCTCGCAGGGGCCGTCAACCGAAATGGTGGCGGTCGCCTCGTCGGTCGTGCCGAGAGCCCTGAAGACAAGACCCTTGACATTCAGGACGATGTCGGTGACATCCTCGACCATGTTAGGGATGGTCATGAACTCGTGCTGCGCGCCATCGATCTGAATAGCCTCGACGGCGGCACCCTCGAGCGAGGACAGAAGAACGCGACGAAGGGAGTTACCCAGCGTATCGCCGTAGCCACGCTCGAGCGGCTCGACGGAGACACGAGCAGACGTCTCGTTGATCTCTTCGACCTGAACCTGAGGCCTAATGAATTCTGACATGTATTACCTCCAGCCTCAGCAGCCCGGATGGACTACTTAGAGTAGAGCTCGACGATGAGCTGCTCGTTGATATCACCGCTGATCTGCTCACGCGTCGGCAGAGCGAGCACGTTACCAGACAGCTTCTCGATATCGACCTCGAGCCAGCCAGGGACCTCAAAGCGCTCGGAGGAAATCAGGGCCTCCTTGATGGGGAGGAGGTCACGGAACTTCTCGCCGACAGCGACGACGTCGCCGGCCTTGACGCGGTAGGACGGGATGTCCACGCGCTTGCCGTTCACGGTGAAGTGACCGTGACGGACGGACTGACGAGCCTCTTTGCGGGTGCGGGCGAAGCCAAGACGGAAGACGACGTTGTCGAGGCGAGACTCAAGAATGATCATGAGGTTCTCACCGGTGACGCCGTTCATCTTACGGGCCTTGTTGAAGTAGCCGTGGAACTGCTTCTCCAGAACGCCATAGATGAACTTGACCTTCTGCTTCTCGCGCAGCTGCATGCCGTACTCAGATTCCTTGCGACGGCGCTTGGGCTTACGGATAGATTCCTTCTTGCTGCTGTAACCGAGCTCAGCGGGATCGATCCCGAGCTGACGGCAGCGCTTAAGAACAGGAGTCCTGTCGATTGCCATATTGATACGATCCTTTCAGTTACACGCGGCGACGCTTCTTGGGGCGGCAGCCGTTGTGCGGAATGGGGGTCTTGTCCTGGATGCTCGAGACCTCGAGGCCAGCAGCCTGGAGGGAGCGGATGGCGGTCTCACGACCGGAGCCGGGGCCCTTGACGAAGACGGAAACCTTCTTCATACCGTGCTCCATGGCCTGCTTGGCAGCAGCCTCGGCAGCCATCTGGGCAGCGAACGGCGTGGACTTACGGGAGCCCTTGAAGCCCACCTGGCCAGCCGACTTCCAGGAAATGACGTTGCCCTGGGGATCGGTGATCGAAACGATCGTGTTGTTGAACGTAGAACGAATGTGAGCCTGGCCCACGGAAATGTTCTTACGGTCCGCGCGCTTCAGACGGGCAGCGCGAACGTTCTTCTTAGCAGTAGCCATCTATCTAGCGCTCCTTATTTCTTCTTCTTAGCACCGATCTGACGCTTCGGGCCCTTGCGGGTACGAGCGTTAGTGTGGGTGCGCTGGCCGCGGACCGGGAGGCCCTTGCGGTGACGAAGGCCGCGGTTGCAGCCGATGTCCATAAGGCGCTTGACGTTCTGGTTGCGCTCACGGCGGAGGTCGCCCTCAACCATGATCTGGTTCTTATCGATATAATCGCGGATGGCGTTAACCTCATCCTCGGTGAGGTCCTTAACGCGCGTATCCACGTTAACGTTGCACTCGACGCAAATCTTCGTCGCAGTGGTGCGGCCGATGCCGTAAATGTAGGTCAGACCGATCTCAACGCGCTTCTCACGCGGGAGGTCGACACCATTAATACGGGCCAACGTAGTCTCCTCTCTTAACCCTGACGCTGCTTATGACGGGGGTTCTCGCAAATGACGAGGACCTTGCCATGGCGCCTAATGATTTTGCACTTATCGCACATCTTCTTGACCGAAGGACGTACCTTCATCGTTCTTCCTTTCGGTAGCGCTCAAACTACTTCCCTACTATCTACTCGCCCAGCCGCAGGCGTTTAAAACTATGGCTGGTCTTCACACACAATCCGACCGTAGGTTGAGCTAAGCCTGCAGTCGGAAATGGAGTGCGTGTATGCGTGCCGCTATTTGTAGCGATAGGTGATGCGGCCGCGGGTCAGGTCGTACGGGGAAAGCTCCACGACAACCCTGTCACCGGGGAGAATACGGATGTAATTCATTCGGATCTTGCCAGAAATGTTGCACAGAACCGAATGACCGTTCTCGAGCTCGACCTTAAACATGGCATTGGGCAGCGGTTCCTTTACCGTACCCTCGAGCTCAATTGCGTCTTCCTTCTTCACAAGCAATCATCTTTCTCTAGAAAACGACAGCGATTGAGTATTCTACAACACGTATGCACGCATCGTAATAACTTCGTAATGGCTCCACAACTAAGTGGAACTTGTTACATTTCTCCGCCTTGGAGCGAACACCAAGCACCTTGGGCATCCGTGGTGAGAATCACCGGACCGTCATTGGTAATGGCGACGGTGTTCTCGTAGTGCGCGGCGGGCAGGTGGTCGTTGGTCGTGACGATCCAACCGTCGGAGCCCGTGCTCACATGGTTGGAACCCATCGTAACCATCGGCTCGATGGCAATGACCATGCCGGCCTGGAGGCGAACGCCCCTCCCCTTCTTTCCATAGTTAGGAACGTTGGGGTCCTCGTGCATTACGCGACCAATGCCATGGCCCACATAATCACGAAGCACGCCGTAACCGTGAGACTCGGCGAGGGACTGAACGGCATAACCGACGTCCCCGATATGGTTACCGGGAACAGCCTGCTCAATGGCAGCCTTAAGGCAATCGCGCGTGACCTCGCACAAAGCCTTGGCTTCGGGCGTGGGGGTGCCGACGAAAAACGTCCAAGCGTTATCGCCGACCCAACCGTCGACAACGGCTCCCGTATCGATGGAGATGATATCGCCATCGCGCAGGATCATGTCGGGGTTGGGAATACCGTGGACCACGGCATCGTTGATTGATGCGCAAATGGTCCCCGGGAACCCGCCGTAACCCTTAAAGGCCGGGGTGCCGCCATGCATGCGGATAATCTGCTCCGCGAGCTGATCGAGCTCAAAAGTCGAAACGCCGGGGCGCACCATGGCTCCAACGTGGCGGAGCGCCATCTTAGATAGCGCTCCGCCCTTCTTCATCTGCTCGATTTGCGTTGCAGACTTAATCTTGATCATAGACCGAGAGCCTCTTTGACATCCCCGTACACGGTCTCGCGAGCCTGGTCACCGTTGACCGACTTGAGCAGACCCTGGCCACGATAGTAGTCGACGAGCGGACTCGTGGACTTCTCGTAGACGTCGAGACGGTTCTTGATGGTCTCGGGCTTGTCGTCGTCGCGCTGATACATCTCGCCTGCGCACTTGGGGCAGGTAGCATCAGCAGCGGTGCCGGTGTAACCGCAGGCGCGGCAGGTGCGACGCGAAGACAGACGATCGATAATGACCTCGGGGGCCACATCGACCAGAAGGGCACAGTCGATCTCGCGACCCATGGCGGAAAGCTCGGAATCGAGCGTCACAGCCTGGGCGGTGTTGCGCGGGAAGCCGTCGAGGATGAAGCCCTGTTGGGCGTCATCGGCGGCAAGGCGCTCCTTGACAAGGTCGATCACGAGCTGGTCGGGAACGAGCTCGCCAGCGTCCATGTACTTCTTAGCCTGAATACCAAGCTCGGTGCCACCCTTGACGGCAGCACGCAGCAGGTCGCCCGTGGAAATATGGGCGACGCCAAACTCGGCGACGAGCTCCTGTGCGACGGTGCCCTTACCGGCACCCGGAGCTCCGAGCAATACGAGGTTCATGAGCAATCCTCCTCTAGCCTATTTAAAGAATCCATCGTAATCATACATCTTGATCTGGCCTTCGAGCTTATCGACCGTGTCGAGCACGACGCCGACCATGATGAGGATGGACGTGCCGCCAAATGCCTGGATCAGATGGTTACCCGTGAAGGAGAAGATGATCGAAGGCACGATGGCGATGAGCGCCAAAAAGACAGCGCTGGGAAGCGTAATCTTGTTGAGCGCGTTCTTGATGTAGGCCGCGGTAGCCCTACCCGGACGCACGCCCGGAATAAAGCCGCCCTGCTTCTTAAGGTTGTCGGCCGTGTCATCGGGGTTGAACACCATGGAGGTGTAGAAATACGCGAAGAACACGATGAGGACAACGTTAAGCACCCAGTTGAGCCAACCGGTCGAAAGCGCGGAGGCAACTGCCTGAATCCAGCCGATGCCGGGGAAGAACACGGCAATCTGAGCCGGGAAGTACAGCAGCGCCGAAGCGAAGATGATCGGCACGACACCCGCGGTGTTGACCTTGATGGGCAGGTAGGTGGTCTGGCCACCCATCATGCGACGGCCCACGACGCGCTTAGCGTAGGAGACCGGGATGCGGCGCTGGCCGCGCTCAAGGAAAACAATCAACGGGATAACCAGCAGGATGATGGCGCAGATGATCACCATGGTGATGATGCCACCGGCATTGCCCTCGGTGCTGGAGAAGATAGCCTGCGGCAGACCGGCCATGATGTTCGCGAAGATGATCAGCGACATGCCATTGCCGATACCGCGCTGGGTGATGAGCTCACCAATCCACATGATCAGCATGGCGCCCGCAGTGAGCGTGCCGACGATCATGAGGTCGAAGATGATCTCGGGAGCGCCGGCGCCATTGAAGCTGATGCCGAAGCTCTTAAAGAGGAAGAGGTAACCCACGGAGTTGAGGATTGCCAGAGCCAGGGTGAGGTAACGCGAATACTGCGTAATCTTGGTCTGACCGACCTCGCCCTCGCGGGCAAGCTCATGCAGGGAAGGCACGACGGCCTGGAGCATCTGGAGGATGATCGAGCTGGTGATGTAAGGCATGATGCCCAGCGAAAACACCGACACATAGCTCAACGCGCCGCCAGAGAAAAGATTCAGGAGGGCCATAGCACCTGCGGCGACCGAATTGTTATCGGTCGAGAAAAGGCCCAGCATCCCCTGGAAGGGAATGCCGGGCACAGGAACGTGCGCACCAATGCGGTACACGACGAGCATAGCTATGGTAAAAAGAATCTTTTCGCGCAATTCTTTGATGCGGAAAGCATTCTTAAGACCATTTAGCACGGCAGCTCGACCTTTCCGCCGGCGGCCTCGATCTTGGCCTGCGCAGAAGCGCTGACCTTATCGACCTTGACCGTGAACTTCTTGGTGAGCTCACCATTGCCGAGCACCTTGACGGGCTCGAACTCGCTCTTGGTGATGCGAGCGGCCTTAAGAGCGGCACCGTCGATCACAGCGCCGTCCTCGAACTTACGCTCGAGACGCTCAACGTTAACAGCGGTGTACTCGATACGACGGGGGTTACGGAAGCCCGGAAGCTTGGGCAGGCGCATAGCCAGCGGAGTCTGACCACCCTCGAAGCCGGCACCCTTGGTGCCGCCAGAGCGGGAACCCTGGCCCTTCTGACCGCGGCCAGAAGTGGTGCCGTGACCCGAAGAATTGCCACGGCCGACGCGCTTGCGGTTCTTGGTGGAACCGGGCGCGGGAGTAAGATCGTGAAGCTGCATTTGCTACTCCTCTACAATCTCGACAAGGTGCTTGACCTTGAAGATCATGCCGCGGACGGACTCGTTGTCAGCAATCTCGCGAACCTCGCGGATCCTGTGGAGACCGAGGGCACGGACAGTACGGACCTGGTCCTGCTTGCAACCGTTGGTGCTGCGGACCTGCTTGATCTTGATGGTGTCAGCCATGCTTAGTTCTCCTTACCGACGAACATCTCGGAGACCGTCAGGCCACGGCGAGCCGCGACGTCCTCAGGGCTGGAGAGCTCCTTGAGGCCCTCGACGGCAGCCTTGATGATGTTGAGGCCGTTGTCGGTACCGAGGGACTTGGACAGGACGTTCTTGATGCCAGCAAGCTCGAAGAGGGGACGCACAGCGCCGCCGGCGATAACGCCGGTACCCTCGACAGCGGGCTTGATGATGATGCGGCCGGCACCAAAGTGGCCGAGAACCTCGTGCGGGATGGTGCCCTGCTCGGTCACCGGCACGTGGAACATGTTCTTCTTGGCATCGAGAGATGCCTTGGAGATGGCCATGGGCACCTCAGCGGACTTGCCCATGCCAACGCCGACGTTGCCCTTGCCGTCGCCAACGACGACGAGAGCGACGAGGCTCATGCGACGACCACCCTTGACGGTCTTCGACACGCGGTTGATGTAAACGACGCGCTCCTCGAACTCGGAGGCCTCGCGCTGCTGCTTCTGATTACGAGCCATGTGCTACATACCTCCTAGAACTCGAGACCGGCGGCACGAGCACCGTCGGCGAGGGCCTTGACGCGGCCATGGTAGATACGGCCACCGCGATCGAAGGCGACCTTGGTGATGCCGGCCTCGATGGCGCGCTTGCCAACGAGCTGACCGACCTTCTCCGCAGCCTCCTTGTTCGAGGTGTGGGTGCCCTTGAACTCGGCCTCGAGGGTCGAGGCAGAGACGAGCGTCAGGCTGGAGCCCTTGCTGTCGTCGATGATCTGGGCATAGATGTTGGCGTTAGTACGGGTCACGCGAAGACGCGGACGCTCGGCGGTACCCGAGACCTTGCCGCGAACACGACGCTGACGACGCTTGAGGCCTTCCAGCTTCGCCTTATGCTTGTTCATACGTAAACTCCTAAAAAGGTTGATCTTGCCAGCACCTAACGGGGTGCTGGTCTTATGCGAGTGAGTCGGTTACGACTACTTGGCGGCCTTACCCAGCTTGCGGCGGATGTGCTCGCCAACATAGTGGATACCCTTGCCCTTGTAAGGCTCGGGAGGACGATGGCCGCGGATCTCAGCGGCGATCTGACCGACCTGCTGCTTGTTGATACCCTTGACGTTCACGTGGGTGTTGTCGGGAACCTCGAAGGTGATGCCCTCGGGAGCTTCGACGATCACGGGGTGCGAGAAGCCCAGGGAGAACTCGAGGTTCTTACCCTTCTGCTGCACGCGGTAACCGACGCCGGCGAGCTCGAGCTTCTTCTCGAAGCCCTCGGAAACGCCAACAACCATGTTGTGGATGAGGGCGCGGGTGAGGCCGTGGCGGGCACGGGTCTCACGCTCGTCGTCGGGACGGGAAACGGTGAGGACGTTGTCCTCGACGTTGATGGTGAGCTTCTCAAAAACATCGAGCTCGAGCTGGCCCTTGGGGCCCTTGACGACAACGTTGTTGCCGTTGACTGCCACTTCGACTCCGGCGGGAATCTGGACAGGCTTATTACCGATACGAGACACGGTGATCTCCTTTCCTTCTACCTACCGACCGAATTACCAGACGTAAGCGATGATCTCGCCGCCGACGTTGTGCTTGCGAGCATCGCGGTCGGTCATAACGCCATGGCTGGTGGAAATAATGGCGGTACCAAGGCCACCGCGGACGCGGGGCATGTCGGCAACGCCGGTGTACTTACGCAGGCCCGGCTTGGAAATGCGGCGGATGCCGTTGATGACCTTAGCCTTCTTGGGACCATACTTAAGCGTGATGTGCAGAGTCTTCTGGGGAACGGTGTCCTCGACATCGTAGCCCTCGATGTAGCCCTCCTCGTGCAGAACACGAGCGATCTCGACGAGCTTCTTGCTGCTCGGCATGGAGACCGTGGCCTTGTTCACAGAGTTAGCGTTACGGATGCGCGTAAGCATATCTGCGATCGGGTCTGTAAGGTTCATACAGATTCTCCTTCGTTCTTGATGAACACGTGCTCTTGGTTCTTCGCCGCCCTTAACGGCAAAGCCTAACTAGCGCGTTTTCCCTGTTCCAAACGGATGCTTGAAACGCTGGTAGTGACTTACCAGCTGGCCTTCTTAACGCCGGGAAGCTCGCCCTTGAGTGCAAGCTCACGGAAGCAGACACGGCACAGGCCGAACTTGCGGTACACAGAGTGCGGACGGCCGCAGCGCTGGCAGCGCGTGTACTCACGAGTAGAGAACTTCTGCTTGCGATTGCACTTGACGATCATCGATGTCTTAGCCACTTATATCCTCCTCACATAGAGTATTGTTCGCCCCAAGCGCCGCCCCCTTGTGGGAACGGCGCTTATAGGGCAGGTGAACCTATTTCTTGAACGGGAAACCGAAGGCGTCCAGAAGGGCCTTGGCCTCCTCATCGGTGTTGGCGGTGGTCACGAAAGTGATGTCCATACCACGCTGGTGATCGACGGAGTCGAAGTCGATCTCGGGGAAGATGAGCTGCTCGGTGACGCCCATGGAGAAGTTACCACGGCCGTCGAAGCTCTTGGCGGAGATGCCGCGGAAGTCGCGGATACGGGGGATCGCGACGGAGGTCAGACGATCGAAGAACTCCCACATACGGTCGCCACGCAGGGTAACCTTGCAGCCGATCGGCATACCAGCGCGCAGGCGGAAGGTAGCGATGGACTTGCGGGCACGGGTGATCATCGGCTGCTGGCCGGTGATGGCGCGCAGGTCGCGCACGGCACCGTCGATGGCCTTGGAATCGGTAGCGGCCTCGCCGACACCCATGTTCAGGACGATCTTCTCAAACTTGGGGATCATCATGACGTTCTCGTACTGGAACTTGTCCTGAAGCTGCTGCTTGACCTCGTTGTTGTACTTGGTCTTCAGACGCGGCACATACTTCTCTTCTGCCATTGTTCACTCCTTCTTGGGGTTTTAAGCACGGGGCGTGGCCACGATGGGTTGTCCTCGTGCCTCCTGGCTGCATCCGCGCCGCTCATGGCATTTTGCGGTTTGGACTCGACGCAGCAGGAGCCGACAAAACAATCGGTACTATACGCGCATCGGGAGCGTATTTCCAGAAAAACCTCTTCTGCCTGCACAACTCCACAACTCCCCCGCACAAATGGGTCCCAAAAAGCAGTTGCGGTGAAATAGGGACTGTTGGGCGGCCTAACAGGCTTAAACAATCCGTATTTCACCGCAACTTATTGATGGGGATGAGATTAGCGCTTGCGGGGGACGAGTTTGGTGCGTCGCAGGTGGATTATCTCGGCGGCGATGGAGATGGCGATCTCCTCGGGGTCCTCGGCCTCGATGGCAACGCCGATCGGAAGGTGCAGCTCGTCGATCTGGTCCTGCGTAAAGCCTTCCTGCTCCAGGCGGGCACGCACAAAGGCCGTCTTGCGGCGCGAACCCAGACAGCCCAGGTAGGCAGGCTTGGCGCGCATGGCCTGAATCACCACGTCGATATCGGACTTGTGACCCGCCGTGGCGACGACCACCAAGTCGCGCGGACCGATGGGACACAGCTCGCTCAGGTTCTTGTAATCGACCAGGCGACGATCGTAGACACCGGGCACCCATTCGGGCGTCAACGTGCCGGGGCGGTCATCGCAGGCCACGACGGCAAAGCCCGCCGCCGTGAGCACGCGCGCCGTCGCGGCGCCCACGTGTCCGCAGCCAAAGATGTAGGTCAGGCCCTCGGGGCAGAGCGTCTCGATGTGCGCCGCGGGAATCTCAGAGGCAGCGTTGGTGTAGGTGACGTTACTCCCCTCCTCCACCAGTGAAAGCCCGGGGCAGCCCGCAATGGTATGGCGCGATGCCTCGCCATGGTACTCGGCCACATCGCCCTCGAGCGCGCTCGCGATAAACGGCTCAAAGTCGATGACGAAGTCGCCGATGCGCCGATAGACCAAGACGTCGGCAATTTCCTGGAACAACGGTGCCTGGGTCGCATCCAGATGCAGATAGCACAGGCAAATGGCTCCGCCGCAGATCATGCCGGTATCGGAGTTCTCGCCGCCCATGGTGTAGCGGACCAGACGCGATTGCCCCGCGGCCAGCAGCTCTCGCGCCTCGTCCAGCGCAAAGAGCTCGATCTTGCCGCCGCCGATGGTGCCCGCCTGGCTACCGTCGGCAAAGACGGCCATCCAGGCGCCCACGCCGCGCGGCGACGACCCCGCCGTGCCGGCCACGACCACGAGCTCGCACATCTCGCCAGCACGCAGGGCGACAAGCGCCGCATTCACAACATCGAGCTTTTCCATTGCCGCCTTCTATCCTCTAAAGATATCGGTGAGCATAGCGAGTGCCTCGAGCACGCCGCCGCCGACCGACGTCGCCTTGTCCGAAATGTAGTTGATATAGCTGGCATCGCCGCGCGGATCGACATCGGCACATTTAAAGCCCTCAGTCACCCGCACGCCGTTCGCCAAAAGCCCGCGCAGACAGCCATCGATCTGCGTGCACATGGGCGTATCGTCCGCGTAGCCAATCACGTCTCCGGCGCTCACGATGTCGCCGATTGCGCGGTCGGACCGAAACACGCCGGCGGCGGGGCTGTGGATAACGCGCTCCTTGCCATAGCCGGCGATCACGCCCGGCACGCCCGTGTTGGGCTGGGGCGAGCCCTGGGTAATGACACGGCCCAAAAAATGCCCGCGCATGGTCTCGACCACGGCGTCGCAATCGACCGGCGCGGTAAAGCCCGGCCCCACGGCGATGACGACAGGCGCCATGTCGCGCGTGGTGCCCAGGTTGCGCTTGGCCAGAATCGCGTCGACCACAGCCGCGGGTTTAAGCTCATCGAGCATCTTGGCCTGAGGGTCCACCACGACGGCAACATCCCCCGCTTGGGTAATCTCGAGCGCCTCTGCCGGCGTCTGCGCCAAGCGGGCGCGAATGCCCTCGACCTCGACCTCGCCCAGGCGAATGGCCTCGCAAAAACTGATTGTGCGACGGATGCACGTGGGGACCGCGATATCGGCCATGACGACCGACACGCCGGCGCGCACCAAGCGAGCGGCGACACCCGTGGCGATATCGCCGGCGCCGCGAACATAAACGAGCATTCCCGGGGCACCTCCCTGTGCTACGGTTTGAGCAGAGCAAAAGCGGTTCGACCGCTACTCTGATGATTATTTATTATCACAGTATTATACGGCGGTGAACAGATGGAAACGGTTAGCGGCAATCTTGCCTCGGCGCTCAGGATCGAGCCGGGCATTACCGCGATTATCGGCAGTGGCGGCAAGTCGACATTGCTGAAAACGCTGGGTCTTGAGCTCATGCGCGCCGGCGACAGGGTGCTCCTCTGCACCACCACGCATATGCTTCCCGTTGCCGGCGTGCCATGGGACGGGTCGAATCGTCGCCTGGACGCCGCGCCTTGGAAGCCAGGTGCCCCACACGCCCCAGGCTGCACCTGCGAGGCCTGCGCGGGGCTTGTGCGGGGAAGCATCTGCCAGACAGGTGTCTTGGACTCCCAGACGGGCAAGCTCTCCTCCCCTGCCGAGCCGCTCGACCAGCTGGCGCAGCGCTTTGACTACGTCCTGGCCGAGGCGGACGGCAGCAAGCGGCTCCCGCTCAAGGCGCATGCCCCGTGGGAGCCGGTCGTTCCCGCCGGCACGGCCAACGTCATCTGGCTCGTCGGCGCCTCGGGGCTCAGCAAGCCCATCAACGAAGCCGTCCACCGCCCCGAGCTCTTTTGCGAGCGTTGCGGCTGCGAGCTCACCGACATCGCCACGCCCGAGCGCGTCGCCCAGGTGCTCAATGCCGAGATGCAAGAGATGAAGCTCAGCACCGCACGCGTCATGCTCAACCAAGTCGACACGCTTGCCGACCCCACGATGGCCGACCGCTTCGAGGCAGCCCTCGACCGCCCCCTCATCGCCAGCAGCCTCAAGTAGCCGGCCCCATCTCGTCAGTTGCGGTGAAATACGGACTGTTTGGCCGCCTGACGGCCGCAAACAGTCCGTATTTCACCGCAACTGCGGAGGGGACACGGCATCTTTGCTGCTAGCGAGGCACGTAGCGACCGGGCTGGGCTCCGGTAGGCTCGCCGTCGCGTGCCGCCAGCACGCCGTTCACAAACACGGCCTTGGCGCGGCCATGTGCCTCAAAGCCCTCGAGCGGCGTGTAGTCCACGGCCTGATGCTGTGTCGCGGCGCTGATCGTCCAACGCGCGCAAGGATCCCACACGCACACGTCGGCATCGGCACCCTCGGCAAGACAGCCCTTGCGCGGGTACATGCCAAACACGCGCGCCGGGTTCTCGCTCATCAGGCGGCAGAGGTCCTCGGGGCCCAGTTGCCCCTCAAAGCTCGTGGCGATCGCGACGGGACGATGCTCCACGCCGGGCCCGCCGTTGGGAATCGCGCGGAAATCGTCGCGCCCGCGGTCCTTTTGCCCGTGCAGGTTAAAGCTGCAATGATCGGTTGCAATAGTATCGATCTCGCCGGCCACAAGCGCCTCGCACAACGCGGCACGGTCACCGGCATGGCGCAGCGGCGGGCTCATCACGTACTTGGCGCCCGCAAAGCCGTCCTCTCCCTGCTCCAGATAGCAGGTGTTGTCGAGCATCAGATACTGAGGGCAGGTCTCGACATAGATGTTCTTCTGCCCGCGCGCCTTGGCAGCGCGAATGGCCTCGAGCCCCAGCTTAGTCGAAAGGTGCACCACGTTGACCGGAGCGTCCCCGGCCAAGTGCGCCAGATACAGCAGACGGCTCACGGCCTCGGCCTCACACACGTCCGGACGGCTGAGCGCATGCCCCTCGGGTCCATGAATCCCCTGCTCGTACACGCGCTTCTGCAGTTCATTCACCAACGTGCCGTTCTCGCAATGCACGCACAGGATACCGCCCAGGCGCTTGAGCTCCTCCAGCACCTCGAGTGTCTCGGCATCGTCCAAGCGCAGGTGGTCGTAGGCAAAGTAGGTCTTAAACGACGACACGCCCGCCTCGCGCATGGCCGAAAGATCGGCGCGGTTGCGCTCATTCCACTCGGCGAGTGCCATATGAAAGGCGTAGTTGGCGGTGCAGGTGCCGTCGGCGCGATGATGCCACTCGACTAAGGCATCGGGCATGGTCACGCCGCGATCGGCCGTCGCGTAGTCGACGATGGTCGTGGTACCGCCGCAGGCAGCCGCACGTGTGCCGGTCTCAAAGCTATCGGCCGTCCAATCCATGCCAGTCCAGCATTGCATGTGCGTGTGGCCGTCGATAAAGCCGGGGAACACCCAGCAGCCCGCGGCATCCTCGACGGTATCGCCCTCGGCCGGCTCAATCGCTGCGGCGATCCGCACGATCTTATCGCCATCCATGGCAAGATCGGCGCGGCGAAGCCCCTGGGACGTCACGAGCGCGCCGTTTTTGATGATGATCATAATTGCTCCTTATTGATTGATGCAGTTGGCCACGCGATCAAAATACGAGCAGGCGGCAATATGCTCCGTTATGCGTCGCTGTCCCTTGACGGTGTCGACGTCCCACAGCTCGTAGGCACGCGCCTCGACCAGCGCAACGTCGACGCGACCTTTGAGAATCGAGCCCCCGCCGTCCTTGCCCTCAAGACACATAAGTGCATCGAACAGTTCCGCCGGAAAGAGCACCGGACTCGAAGGCTCACCGCTGCACGCCAAGCGCACCGGATGTTTGCGGCCACGCTCGTCAAACGCGTGAACCATGGCCTCAAAAGAATCCGCGCTCACAAGCGGCTGGTCGCCCGGCAAAAAGAGGCAACCTTTCCAGTTGCGTTCGACTCCCCACGAAAGGCCCGCACGGACGCTTTCGCTGCGCAGCTCGCCATCGTGCAGCACGCACGGGCAATGCTTTTCCTCGCAAATCTGAGCGACCTCGGGCCAACGCGTCGAAACCACGACGTCAAAGCCCCGGGGAACCGAATCGATGGTCCGGGCAATCAGCGGCTCGCCACAGATATCGGCAAGCATCTTGTTAGAGCCAAACCGCTTGCCCTCGCCCGAAGCCATAATGACGCATCCAAGTCTCATGGTGATACCTCCCCTGAAACCATCGTACCCATAACTCGCGCCGCGGGCATCCACATCGAAAGCGCTTATCCCGCACGCCCGCGATGCAAAAAAGGGGCACCCCGCCGGTTGGCAGAGCGCCCCCTTTACATGGCTTACCTCAGCCCGGCTTTAGGCCTGGAGCCAACGGGCGGTGTTGCGCTCGTCGAGGGCCTTGAGGGTAGCGGCGGGATCGGCAACCTTCTGCAGGAACATCATGGCAGCGATGGCGTACGGCTTGTAGCTAGCCTCCTTGTACATGCCCACGCGGTGCATGTCGAAGACGTCGGCGTTAACCTCGCCGTGCTCGCAGGAGACACCGGAGATGTCGGCGGGCAGCGGGTGCATAAAGATGGTGTCCTGGCCGTTGGCAGTCTTCTCCATGAGCTCGGTCGTGGAGCACCAATCCTGATGGGTGGCGTTCTGGGCGAGCAGCTCCTTCTCGAGCGCAGCGATGCCGGCGTCGTCGCCCTCGGCGTACAGGTTGGTGCGCTTCTCCATGGCGGCAAACGGAGCCCAGCTCTTGGGGATCACGATGTCGGCGCCCTCGAAGGCCTCGGCCATGGTGTTGACCTGCTTAAAGGTGGTGCCGGACTCGGCGGCATAGCCCTTGGCGCGCTCGACGACCTCGGGCATGAGGTCGTAGCCCTCGGGGTGAGCAAGGGTGACGTCCATGCCAAAGCGGGGCAGCAGGCTGATCAGCGACTGCGGGCAGGACAACGGCTTGCCGTAAGAGGGCGAATAGGCCCAGGTGACGGCAACCTTCTTGCCCTTGAGGTTCTCAAGGCCGCCAAACTCGTTGATGAGGTAGAGCATGTCGGCAGAGGACTGCGTGGGGTGATCGGAATCGGACTGCAGGGAGATGAGCGTGGGACGATGATCCAGAACGCCGTCCTCGTAGGCCTGCTGAACGGACTCGGAGACCTCGGCCATGTAGGCGTCGCCCTTGCCGATGTACATGTCGTCGCGGATGCCGATGACGTCGGCCATGAAGGAGATCATGGTAGCGGTCTCGCGGACGGTCTCGCCGTGGGCGATCTGGGACTTCTTCTCGTCCAGGTCCTGCAGCTCAAGGCCGAGCAGGTTGGCGGCCTTAGAGAAGGAGAAACGCGTACGGGTAGAGTTGTCGCGGAACAGGGAGACGGCCAAACCCGAGTCGAAGATCTTGGACGAAACGTTGTTCTCGCGCAGGGCGCGCAGGGCGTCGGCGACGATGTAGAGAGCCTTGAGCTCATCGGTGGTCTTATCCCAGGTGTGCAGGAAGTCGCTGCCGTACATACCCTTAAAATCGAGGCCGTTCAGCTGCTCGACGAGCTCGGTAAACTTGGCGTCCATGTAAATGTCCTTTCTAAAGGTGAAACGATCGCAATGAGTAGATGTGCTCCGGCATGCGCGTGTGGCTAGAACATGCAGAGCGCTATGACGAGGACCCGCTACCGTTGAGGAAGCATGGGAGATAACGACCGCGGGCCCCAAGTCAACAGGAGGCGCCGGGGGCATAAACTGTCCCCGGCTCAACAAAATCGAGGAATGGGACTAGTCGATCTTGTTGTTGGTCAGACCGGCGCGGAACACGGTGGCGTCGCCATCGGCCTGGCTCGGATCGTAGAGGTTCAGGGCAGCCACATACATGGCGGCAGCGGTGACCAGGTCGTCCTTGTAGGTGACCTCGTTGGGAGCGTGAGCCTGAGACTCGGCACCCGGGCCAAAGCCCACGCAGGGGATGCCGTAGCGGCCCTGGATGGAGACGCAGTTCGTGGAGAAGGTCCACTTGTCGCACAGCGGGCGACCGGTGCGCTTGTCCATGCTGGGCTCGCAGCCGATGCGCTCGTCACCAAACATGGCCTTGTGGGCGTCGACGAGGGCCTTGACGTGCGGAGCGGTCTCCTTGTTGATCCACGTGGGGAAGTAAGCCTCGGTCTCGTAGACCTCGCCGGTCCAGGACGGACGGTCGTACATGTACATGGAGACCTTGATATCCTTGGCG
>CAUAJB010000036.1 GCA_958429225.1 uncultured Collinsella sp. | reverse complement strand
CGTCTGATCGATTACCTAGAGGCGCGCGGCGACATTGCCATGGACGACCTGGGCTGTTTTGGCTTTTCGGGCGGCGGATACATGACGCTGTATCTGGCGGCGCTCGACCCACGCGTATGCAAGACGTTTGTCTCGGGCTACCTGTACGGTGTCGATGATTCGCTGCTGCACCTCAACGGCAATTGCAGCTGCAACTACACACCCGGACTTTGGCGCTTGCTCGACATGGGCGATATTGCCTCGCTTATTGCGCCGCGCCCGTTGTTAGTGCAGAGCTGCGAAGAAGATCATCTGAACGGTTCGCGCGGGCTGAAAAATGTCGATGAACAGCTCAGGATCGTGCGCGATGCCTACAAGTTGCTGGGCCGCAGAGATGCTCTGCGGCACGAGGTGTGTCCGGGTGGACACCATCTGGGAGTGACACATCTTGTCGAGGATATCGAATGGCTCGATTCGCACGTTGCGAAATGCGACCGTGCATAGCCCCTTGGCATGCTGCAAATAACGGTACGTACCTGTATGGCCGCCAATGGGCGGATGAGGAGAAGATTATGGAAACGAAGAACTTGAGTGAATCGACCATTTGCTGCTTTGGCGATTCGACCACATGGGGGGATAACGGATGTGGCGCAGGCGGCAACGACATCTCTTGGACTTCGCATCTGGGCGCGTTGCTGGGAGGTGCAGTCGTCGAGAACTTTGGCATCAAGGGTTCGCGTATCGCCATCAAGGCCGACCGTACCGATTCATTTGTCGAGCGCTTGGACGGCATCGACGATGCGGCCGATGTCTATGTTGTCTTTGGCGGCGTTAACGACTTTAGCCGCAACGTGCCGCTTGGCGAGTTGGGCAGCACCGATGTGCATGAGTTCTATGGTGCGGTCGACTATCTGATCCGAACCATCACGGCGCGCTCACCTCAGGCAAAGCTCGTGTTTATGACGCCATGCAAGACGAGTGGTAAGCACGAGAAGGATATCCCGGCAAGCGATGAGGCGAACCATTTGGGTCTGACGCAAGACGCCTACGTGCGAGCGATGCTGGAGGTCTGTGACCGTTACTCCGTTCCGGTGATTGACCTGTATGCGCAAAGCGGCATCAGCCCGTTTTTGCCGGAGCACCGCGAACTCTATATGCCGGACGGCCTGCATTACAGCCCGGCTGGCTATGAGCGCCTGGCGCATCGCATCGCCGCGGGCTTAGCCGCCGTTTGCCGTTAAAAGTCTGCCGTTCGCGGGGAATATAGGGTTAACGTTCACCCTATATTCCCCGTTCGCGTTACACTAGGGTTAACGTTCACCTATCATTAACGTCAGAGGGGACAGCAATGGGTTGCAATCAAATCCTGGACCGTTATATCGAGCAGTTGATCGAAACCTCTACGCCGCAGGCGCCGGCCTGGAACATCGAAAAGCTCCGTGCCGGTAAGGAGAACACCTGGAACTATATCGACGGCTGCATGATCAAGGCGCTCATCGAGCTGTACGAGATCACGGGTGAGCAGCGCTACCTGACGTTCGCCGACGACTACATCGATTTCTTTGTCCAGGACGACGGTACCATCAAACATTACAACCCCGAGGAGTACAACCTCGATAACGTTAATGCGGGCAAGACCCTCTACAAGCTCTATGACCTGGTGGGCAAGCCCAAGTATCGTGCGGCCATGGATACCATCTATCGTCAGCTCGAAACCCAGCCGCGCACCAAAGAGGGCGTGTTTTGGCACAAGGCCGTCTACCCCAACCAGATCTGGCTCGACGGCATGTATATGGCACAGCCGTTCTACATGCAGTACGAGCTGAGTTTCCACAACCGTCGTGCCTGCTCAGATAGCTTCCATATGTTCCAGGTCGTGCACGACCTGATGCGCAACCCCCTCAATGGTCTGTACTATCACGCTTACGACGCGAGCCGCAAGCAGTTCTGGTGCGACCCGGTCACCGGCCTTTCGGCTAACTTCTGGCTGCGCGCCGAGGGCTGGTTTGCCATGGCGCTCATCGACACGTGGGAGCTTATGCCGCCTTCGATGTCGGCCGAGAAGGACGAGATCCGCAAGATGTTCCACGACCTGATTGACGCCATGCTGCCGTATCAGGACGAGAAGACCGGCATGTGGCATCAGGTCATCAACCTGCCCAATATCGCCCCCAACTACCTGGAGGAGTCGGGCAGCGCGATCTTTGCCAACGCCATCATGAAGGGCGTGCGTCTGGGCGTGTTGGGTGAGCGCTACTACCAGTACGGCCGTCGCGCCTTCGACGGCATCTGCGAGACCTGCCTTTCCGAGCACGATGGCCAGCTGGCGCTCGACAACATCTGCCTGGTTGCGGGCTTGGGAAACACCGCGCACCGCGAGGGCACGTTTGGTTACTACATGAGCGAGCCTATCGTCAAAAACGATGCGAAGGGCGTGGCGCCGCTGGTGCTTGCCTATATCGAGACCATGCATCACGACAAACTGGCCGGCAGGCACGACCCGCTTGCTCCCTCGGGCGTGTGCTCCATCGAGGACCCGTTTGGCGGATACACTCCGGGCATCAATGCCCGTAAGGGGTGTGAATAGCATGGAGGCCATTACTCCGGGCGTACGTTTACACGACCTTCCGCAGGGGACCGTAGAGGAACGCATTCGCATGGCAGGAGAGCTGGGCTTTTCGTGCATTCAGTTGCCGAGCAAGGTACTCTACGCATCGATGGGGATTGATCGAGTCGGCCTGACCAGCGAGCTTGCCAACCATTTGCGTGCGGTGCTCGACGAGGCGGGCATTTCGATTGCCGTGCTCGGCTGCTACAAGAATCTGGCGACGCCCGATCGACAACAGCTCATGGATAACATTGCCGAGTACGAGGCGTGCTTGAATTTTGCCCAGATGCTCGGCGGATGCCCGGTTGGCACCGAGACCGGTCGCCCCAATGCGCAGAACCGCGTCGCGGACGACCGCATGACCGACGAGGCACTCGATACGTTTGCAGACGGGCTTGCACGCGTCTGCGATCGGGCCGAGGCCGTGGGTGGGCAAATACTAATTGAGCCCGGCTGGAACGAGACGGTCAGCACGCCGGATCGTTGCCGCGAGGTGCTGGAGCGCGTCTCGAGCCCAGCGCTCGGCGTGATCTACGATCCGGTATCGCTGCTGCACCCTAGCGTCGTTGGCGAGGCGCAGGAAATCACAACGCGCATGCTCTACTTGTGCGGCAGCAAGATTCGCGTGCTGCACGCCAAGGATTTTGAGGTCGTCGACAACGAGGACAAGGCCGGTTGGTGCGACGGTACGGGTTCGCGCCTGGTGTGTCACGGCGTGGGCGAGACGGGGCGCTATGACTTTGAGCCCGTGGTGGCCTGGGCGGCTGCCGCCTGCCCTGGGATTCCCTGTGTGGTCGAGAACAGTGTGCCGTCGACGGCCGCTGACTGCCTAGCGACACTCGAGCACATGTCCGCTCGCTGCGGGGCTCCGCATCGCGAGTTGTAGCATCGGCTTTTGCCGTGGCGGTCGATTAAGTTTGCCTGACTGGGGCAGCGGTGAAGGATCTTTATCGTCGCCCCATTGGATTGAATCAAAAAGGGGAGTTGCGTGGCTATCCACATTGTCGAAGAGGCGAATCGTTGCCTAGGTTGCAAAAGGGCATTCTGTCAGCTTAAGGGCTGCCCGGTCCAGACGCCTATTCCGCAGGTCATTGACCTGTTCAAACAGCGTCGTCTAGAAGAGGCGGGCGAGCTACTGTTCCAGAACAATCCCATGAGTGCGGTCTGCTCCATGGTGTGCAACCATTCGGGCCAGTGCGAGGGCGCGTGCATCCAGGGCCGCAAGGGCGCGCCCGTACATTTTTCGAGCATCGAGAACTATATCTCCACGGCGTATTTGGACCGCAAAGAGTGGAAGGCCGCGCCGTCGTGCGGCAAGCAGGTCGCTGTTGTCGGCTCCGGCCCTGCCGGCATTACCGTGGCAATTAAGATGGCGCAGCTGGGTTGCGCCGTCACCGTTTTTGAGCAGCGGCCCGAGATCGGCGGCGTGCTGGAGTACGGTATCCCCGAGTTCCGTCTGCCGCGCTCGCTCGTGCAAAAGTACCGCCACGTGATGTGCTCGCTCGGCGTGCGCGTTCGCCCCTCGACCACCATCGGCGGTGCGCTCCACATCGACGACCTGCTGCGCGACGGCTACGATGCGGTCTTTGTCGGTACTGGTACCTGGCGAGCTCGAAAGCTGGGTATTCCCGGCGAGTCGCGCGGCAACGTGCTGTTTGGTATCGACTATCTGGTCGATCCCACGAGCGTGGCAATCGGGCAGAACGTGGCGGTTATCGGCGCCGGCAATGTGGCCATGGATGTTGCCCGCACGGCCCTGCGCTCGGGTGCTCGCAAGGTTACCGTGTACGCCCGATCGCGCCATATCTCTGCCATCGATGACGAGGTGGAGCTGACCGAGCTTGACGGTGCCGAGATTATGTGCGGCAAAGCGATCTGCGCCATCGACGATAACGGTCCGGTGTTCGAGACGGCTATCTTTGACGAGGACAACAACGTGGTGGGCTACGAGGAAGAGCTCGACCATGCGTCTGCCGACACGGTTGTGATTGCGGCGTCTCAGGTGCCCAAGGACAAACTCGTGCTTACAACTGGCGGTCTGGAGACCGACCATCGCGGCCTGCTTTCGGTCGACGAGCGCGGCATGACCACCGTGCCTGGCGTCTTTGCCGCCGGCGACGTGGTCAACGGCCCGCTCACCGTGGTCCATGCTGTAGCCGGCGCCAAACTCGCCGTCGAAGGCATGACCAGCTACCTGGGCCTCTAACACATTCCATCCATTAGTTGCGGTGAAATACGGACTGTTTTGGCTGTCAAAAGCCTCATCTACTCCGTATTCCACCGCAACTTTTTTGTGAGGGTCGGGATTGAAGGCGGGGAGTGCGAGCGTGTGCGAATGCAGCGGATACTGATACGATAGGTACGTTAGCAACTGCCGCCGAGCGGCTCAAACGAAAGGAAGCCTGTATGGAGTCCTCTGCCTACCCGATGCTCTTTAGCCCGATCAAGGTCGGTACAACCGAGGTCAAGAACCGCGTCTTTATGCCGCCGGTGTCCACCAACCTGGCCGATCACGGCTATGTGACCGATGACTTGGTCGATCATTACCGTGCCCGCGCCAAGGGCGGCGTGGGCCTCATCATCACCGAGGTCGTGACGGTCGAGCCCACCTATACCTATCTGCCGGGTGACATGTGCTGCTACGACGACACGTTTATCCCCGGCTGGGAAAAGCTTGCCGCGGCCGTCCACGAGTATGGCTGCAAGATCATGCCGCAGCTCTTCCACCCCGCCTACATGGCCTTTAACATTCCGGGCACGCCTCGCCTGATCGCTCCGTCCTTTGTGGGCCCGTCTTACGCCCGCGAGGCACCGCGCCCCATCACGGTCGACGAGATCCACGAGCTCACGCATCAGTTTGGCGACGCTGCCGTGCGCATGCAGAAGGCCGGTGTCGATGGCGTCGAGGTCCATGCGGCACACGCCCACGGCATGCTCGGCGGTTTTTTGACCCCGCTCTATAACAAGCGTACCGATGAGTACGGCGGCTCGCTCGACGCCCGCATGCGCTTCTTGCTCGAGGTCATCGCCGAGATTCGCGAGCGCTGCGGCAAGGACTTCATCATCGACGTCCGTATCTCGGGCGACGAGTACACCGATGGTGGTCTGACCCTCAATGACATGATCTACGTCTCGCGTCGCCTGGAGAAGGCCGGCGTCGACATGATCCACGTGTCGGGCGGCACCACCATCAAGCGCGGCTCCGCCATTCCCGCTGCCGGCACGCAGCAGGCCTCGCACGCCGCCTGCTCGCGTGAGATTAAGAAGCACGTGAACATTCCCGTTGCCACGGTCGGCCGCATTAACGAGGCCTGGATCGCCGAGGAGCTGATCGAGGACGGCGCTGCCGACATCTGCATGATGGGCCGCGCCAATCTGTGCGATGCCGAGTTCTGCAATAAGGCCGCTGCCGGCAACGCCGACGACATCCGCCCCTGCATCGGCTGCCTGCGCTGCCTGAACGGCATTATGTTTGGCAAGCGCATCTCCTGCACCGTCAATCCCGATGTGGAGCGCGACGAGGCCGGCTACGAGCCTGCCGCCGAGGCCAAGAACGTACTGGTTGTGGGCGCCGGTCCCGCGGGCATGGAGGCAGCCTACATTGCCGCCAAGCGCGGCCACAACGTGGTGCTCGTGGATAAGCAGGACGAGCCGGGCGGCGAGATGCGCATCGCAGCCGTTCCGCCGGCAAAGCAGGAACTCACCCGCGTGATCAAGTATCAGTACCGTCGTCTGGCCGAGGCCGGCGTGAAGTGCGTATTTGGCACCGAGCTTACTGCCGAGGACATTCAGCGTGACTACGCGGGCTACGAGGTCGTCCTGGCTTATGGCGCCGAGCCCATTGCCCCGGCCTTCATGCAGGGCTTTAAGCAGGTTATGACGGCTGACGACCTGCTGGGTGGCAAGGCTTTCCCGGGCAAGAAGATTGTCATCGTCGGCGGCGGCACCGTCGGTTGCGAGACGGCCGACTACCTGGCCCCGCTGGTCAACGACCTGTCGCCCGCCAACCGCGACGTCACCGTCATCGAGATGACCAAGACGCTCGCTGCCAACGAGGGCGGTGCCGGTCGCGCAGTGCTCATCACGCGTATGCTCTCCAAGGGCGTTCACGTGCTGACCGAGGCCAAGGTGACCGAGATCACCGAGGACACTATCAGCTACGAAAAGGACGGCGAGGTCCACACCATCACCGGTGCCGATACGCTGGTGCTTGCCATGGGCTATCGTCCCAATACCAAGCTGGCCGATGACCTTGCCGCTGCCGGCGTTGCCACCCACGTGCTGGGCGATGCCCAGAAGTGTGGCAACATCCGCGACGCCATCGGCGATGGCTATAAGGTTGCCTGCGAGCTCTAGTCAACCCCTTGGTGCATGGGGCTGACCCCGCGGCACCGGTCGGTAAATAGCAAAAAGCGACGGCCGTCCCGTACGTGGGACGGCCGTCGCTTGCGTTAGCTGCAATGAGTCGTGCGATTAGAGCCCCAGGATCTCCTTGACCTTGGCGATGATGACCTCGTCGGTTGCGTTGGCAAAGAAGTACTCCTGGAAGTGCTCGCCGGCAAGTGCGCCCTTCACCAGGTCCTGATTGATCTCGCCCAGGACGTCGACGAGTGGACGCATGGTCACAGCGCGCACGCCGTCGAGGATCTTCTTGTTGCGCTGCTCGGGCTCAACGCGCTCGGCAGGATAGCCGTTGCCCGAACCAAAGCCAAAGAGCTTCTCGAAGGTGTACTCGAGGTTGAGCTCCTGGCCCCAGCCGTTCTTGAGGGCGAAGGGCATGGCGACGGCGTTGCCATCGTTGACCTGGGCAAAGGTGTAGGCGTCGAGCGGGTCGGCAACGTGGCCGCACAGCACGCCGGGGAAGGAGTTACAGGCGAGCATGGCGCCCTCGCCGGTGCCGCAGCCGGTTACGACGTAGTCGGCAGCACCGGAGTTCAGCAGCACGGCGGCAAGGATGCCGTTCTGCACGTAGGTGAGGGGCGTGGAGTCGGCGTCGGCATACATACCATAGTTAAAGACGGTGTGCCCCATGGGCTCGACGACCTTCTTAAGCGCAGCCTCGATCATAGGGTTCTTGGAGTTCTGAGAGTTCTCATTGATCAGAGCGATCTTCATTGCGAATTACCTTTCTATTTCTAACTTGCGGTGAAATACGGACTGTTTTGCCTGATAGAAGCCAAAGCCAATCCTTATCTCACCGCAACTCAAATGAAAAACGAGTGGATGAAACCTGATGTGGGCAGTTGCGGCGACGCTTATTGAGGCTGCTTTCCAATGTATGCGAGGATTCCGCCGTCGACATAGAGGATGTGGCCGTTGACGAAGTTCGATGCATCGGAAGCCAAGAACACGGCGGGGCCCTTCAGATCCTCGGGCGTGCCCCAACGGGCGGCCGGCGTCTTGGCAATGATGAACTGGTCAAACGGGTGGCGGCTGCCGTCGGGCTGCGTCTCGCGCAGGGGTGCGGTTTGCGGCGTGGCGATGTAGCCGGGTCCAATGCCGTTGCACTGGATATTGGCCTCGCCAAACTCCGAGCAGATGTTCTTGGTGAGCATCTTGAGTCCGCCCTTGGCGGCGGCATAGCCGGCGATGGTCTCGCGACCCAGCTCGCTCATCATCGAGCAGATGTTGATGATCTTGCCGTGGCCCTTGGCGATCATGCCGGGCAGGCAGGCCTTGGACACGATAAACGGTGCGTTGAGGTCAATATCGACGACGCGGCGGAAGTCCTCGGCGCTCATGTCGAGCATCGGGGTGCGCTGGATAACGCCGGCGTTGTTGACCAGGATGTCGGGCGTGGTGCCAAAGTCGGCCTCGATCTTGGCGATGAGCTCGGCAACGACGGCCTCGTCGGTGACGTCTGCCACGTAACCATGAGCCTCAAAGCCCAGCTCGCGGTAGTGCTTCTCGGCCTCGGCTACCTTGTCGGCGTGACGTGCGTTAAAGGCGATCTTGGCGCCAGCCTCTCCGAGCGCCTCGGCGATAGCCATGCCAATGCCATAGGTGGCGCCGGTTACCAGTGCGACCTTGCCGTCCAGACGGAAGCTGTCCATAAGATCAGACATAGCGATCCTTTCAAAAGAAACGTTCATCTATATAAGTCTTGTTTTCATACAAGGTCAGTATAGGAGAAGAGGAGGATTTAAAAATCAGATTCTCCTAAAATCAGGTGAACGTTCACTTTTAAAAGGTAAACGGTGATCTCGCCCTTGTCGCGCGGACGTTTATTCGCTCTGTTCCTGCGTGCCCTCTGCGATCATGTTGCGGTTATACACCAGGTGCAGATACATCGCGTCGTGCGCGGCGGTGGGATTGCGCGAGGCGATGGCGTCGGCCACATCGCGGTGCGTGCGGATAGTTTCCTCGACGAGCTTTTTGCCGGTCACCTCGATAAAGAGGGGGACGGATGCCTTGAGCACGCCCATCAGGCGGGGAACGACGAGGTTGCCGCCATCCCAGGGCGGCTACGTGGAGTAGCGCCCATGCGCATCGATTCCCTCTCATAGATGTGCGGCACAAAGAGCCCCGAGCTCACACGAGCTCGGGGCCTTTTTCGTCTGGATTGGGGACGCATAGCCGGACGTAAACAATTTGCGTCTGGTAATAAGCGTACGAAAGCGCAATTTACGTCTTAATTCCGTACGCAAATCAAGACGAAAACCGTTTACGTCTGCTTTAAATCCGTACGAAAACGGTTTTCGTCTTGCAGGGCAGTTGCCGTTTCTACAGTTCAACTTCCAGTTCGGCTTTGTGCTCGTAGAGGTAGTCGCGCATGTAGGGGATGGCAAATGAGACCTTGCCGTACGAGGGAGCCTCGATAATCGATTCTCTTAACAGGCGGCTGCGGACGGAACTCACCTGTTGAGGCGTTTTGTTTAGGGCATCGGCAACCATGCTGGTCGAGCTCGTCTGCCCCAAAGACGCCATGCTCAGCAGATAAGCGATGCACGTGGGCGGAATGCGCTGCAGCGCGGGCTCAATCACCATGGCGCAGAAGCGTTCGCGTGCCGTTGCAATGCCGCGCTCGGCTTCTTCTTCTCCAATAATCGCTGTATGTGCGCGTCTCGCCAACTGCCATGCGTAGTATCCAACGAGTTGGATCATGAAAGGATAGCCTTGCGTTGCCTCGGCAAGTTGGCCGGCAATACCTGACTGCAACTCCATGCCAGACGCTTCAATGGTTTCCTCGAGGGAGTACGACACTTCGGTTACTGCCACAGCCTTCAGGTCAAAGGGGAGGGCACGGCGCAAAAACGTAAGTGTCTTTCCGTTGATGATGCTTTCAATCATCGAAGGCAGCCCAGCAAAAACAAAGGCGATATCAAGGTCTTCGCCGATAACCTGCTGAATCGCAATGGAGAGCGTTCGGACCTCATCGAGCTCTGCGTCTTGAACCTCGTCGAGAGTGATGAGCAGGCCATTTCCATTCTTGGTTATTGTCTGTCTCATGGCGTCGCGTAGCGATGGGCCGATTCGCTCAATATCTATGCTGCCGATGGATATGCCAGCTACGGTGGGCTCAAATCTGGCGTGTTTGGCCTGGAATTTGGGCTGCAGCTGTTCGAGAATGCGTTGGCAAAGTCCCTCGGTTGCGACCTCTTTTATGACCGTCCAGCCACGGCTTTGCGCCAAACGTGAGCACTCGTCAAGGAGGACCGTCTTGCCCGTTCCACGGACGCCGGCTATGCGCATTAGGCGCCCCGGGGCACCAGGCCCGTTGACGAGGCCCTCATTGAATTCTTCGAGCACATCTTCGCGGCCGATAATCGTGGGAGGTGTTTTACCTGCTGTGGGCTTAAAAGGGTTTGTTTGCATGTGAGCCACCTTTGCTCAAGATATAGCAAGATATAGCAAAGTATAGCAAGATATAGCAAAGTATGGTGAGATATAGCAACGTATAGCGCTGTTCGCGGGTTCTTACGGTGGTGCTATTTTCCGAATGCCGCGCGGATAAAGCGCTGGGCGAACAGCTTGTTGGCGACGTTGATGACATGGCCCAGGAACAGTGCCGAGATGGCGGTCGTGACGCCAAAGCCGCCCAGGTTGTACATAAAGATCAGCGACAACGCGAGCGAGGCGGCGACATGTGAGCAATCAAACACGACTTTTACGTCACCAAAGCGGCGTTTAAGCTTTTCGGCAATGACTTGCACCAAGCCGTCGGGCGCGTTGGGGACAACGCCCATGTTGACGACGAGACTTACGCCAAATGCGGTGACAGCGAGGGAGAGCAGCATGGTCGCAATCTGTGTGGGGAGTGCCGTGGGATGCAGTGGGTTGACCGCCATGAAGAGGTCGGTCAAGCCGCCAATCAGCGTTGAGAAGAACAACTCGAGCAGGATGCGCGGCTGGAACTCGCTTCGCAAGATGGCTAATTGCGCCACGATGTAGGCGACGTAGGTTGCGGTGATCCAAAAGCCGAGCGTCTTGCCAGTGAGCATGGATAGGGTTGTGGCAAAGCACGTGAGCGCGGCGACGCCCAGGCCGGATGCCGTCTGGAGACTCATACCGAGTGCCAGTACTGCAACGCCCACCAGATACATCAGCATTCTGATGACGGTATGGCACCAGTCGATGTTCTCGCCATGCATGATGATGAGCGGTCGCATGTTGCTACCCGTCCTTTCGGTTGTGTGAAAAAGCTGACCCGGGCCGGCAAAAGAGGGTTATCGGAGGCACTGCTGCAAAAGCAGAAAAGCCGGCCCCACGGTCAGTCGTCTAGGAAGTGTCTCGCTGTGCCGGAATGGGACTAAAGGTCCAACGAGACGGGAAGAAAGCAAATGGCATTGCATGGGCGATAAGATGCCAAGATGGTAGGGTGCGTCTTAGCATCCTATTGCCCATGCTCAACGAAATCGGTTTCGTTTGAGCCTAAGTATACGCACGGGATTTTATTTGCGAAGAGAAAAACAATAAAAAGGTGAACGTTCACCCAATCGCAACAACTCGTTGGCTGTAGTTACGGTGGAATAGTTCCTGTTTTTGCTGCTGAAGGCCTTGAGCAGGAACTATTCCACCGCAACTTATGAGGGGGCGGGGGATGCGATAGTATTGCATGGTGGTATTCGACTAACCGAGGACTTATCCGAGGGCTTTATGGAACAGCACCAGCATTATCAGAGCCTGCAAGACCAGGCGTACAACGCATTGCGGTCCAAGATTATCTATGCCGAGCTCAAACCCGGCACGCGTCTTTCGGCGATTGGTCTGGAAAAGGAGACGGGAATCGGGCGCACGCCCATTCGCGAGTCCTTTGTGCGCCTGCGTGAGCAGGAGCTGGTGGAAACGCGCCCCAAAAGCGGCACCTACGTCTCTAAGATCAGCATGGAACACGCCGAAAACGCCTGCTTCTTGCGCGAGAAACTCGAGAGAAGCGTGCTTATTAAATGCTGTTCGGCCGCCACGCCCGAGCAAAAGCAGCGGCTCGAGCAGATTCTTGCCGAGTCCGAGTCGCTCGATCATAGCGAAACGCGTCGCTTTTTCGATCTGGACAACCTGTTCCATGAGACGTGTTTTGAGATTGCCGGTCGCCACATGTTGTGGGATTGGATGAAGAGCGTCAACACGCATTTTGAGCGATACAACTGGTTGCGTATGGTGTCGCAGGATCTGGATTGGGAGCCGATTCGTCGGCAGCATCGCCGGATTCTCGAGGCCATTAAGAGGGGCGATACCGACACGGCGAGTTATCTGGCAGAGACGCACCTGCATCTGATGCCCGAGGAGCAGGGCCCGGTTATCGCCTTACATCCCGACTATTTTGAGCTGTCCAAAGACTCGGCCATCTAACTCGTTCCCTTCATTGGTTGCGGTGAAATAGGGATTGTTTTGCGGCTCTGATGGTGTAAGCAGTCCGTATTCCATCGCAAGTGCCGGGGCACATCGGGGCACGAAAACGCTGCGGCGCCGCTTGGAGGAAAAGACCGGAAGCAAGGGTCCATTCCTCCAGACGGTGCCGCAGCTGTTTTGATGGTTCGGCTTTTGTCGAAGTGTCTTAGTTGAGTGCGACTGCCAGCCGAGTAGGCAAAGCGGCTCGGGGGCGTGTCGCTTCCGTCACGTTCTATCAGCATACAAGACGGTTTTGGTTCTTGCTCGTGACGGAAACGGCGCGCTTCCGAGCCGTTTTAAAAGAAAGGGGGCGAGGTCTAGGGCACGCCCCCTTTCACGATAGAGAGCTAAACCTAGCTGCGGACCTTTTTGACGACGTCCATGGCCTCGCGGGCAATCTGCTCGACCTTGGAGAAGTCGCCGTCGGCAAACAGGGTCGGCTTAACCATCCAGGTGCCACCGCAGGCGATGATGGCGGAGGAGCTCAGGTACTCCTCGACGTTGGCGGTGCTCACGCCGCCGGTGGGCATAAAGCGGTGACCGACAAACGGAGCGGCGAGGGCCTTGATGGTGTTCAGGCCGCCATACTGGGACGCGGGGAAGAACTTGGTGACCTTGAGGCCCAGGTTCTCGGCTGCGGTGACCTCGGAGGGGGTCACGGTGCCGGGAAGGACGGGCAGGTCGATGTCGATGCAGTGCTTCACGACGTCCTCGTTGTAACCCGGGGAGACGATGAACTTGGCGCCGGCTGCGCGGGCCTGCTCAACCTGCTCGACGGTCAGGACAGTGCCGGCGCCAACGCACATTTCGGGCTCGGCCTCGGCCATAGCGGCGATGCACTCGGCGGCGCAGGCGGTGCGGAAGGTGACCTCGGCGGACTTCATGCCAGCTGCCATAAGGGCGTGGGCGAGCGGTGCGGCGTCCTCGACCTTGTCGAGTACGACGACCGGCACGATGCCCAGGGACTCAAGCGTGGTGTAGAACTGATCGAACATGATGTTCCTTTCGATGTGAGGCGCGCATGGGCGCGTGATTGCCAAATGTGCTGGTCGGGAGCCGATTTTGGATTGGTTATCGGAGGCACTGCTTGGGGTTCAAGCAATTCCAAAACCGGCTGCTCGACCAGTCATGTAGGGAATGCCAGGCAAAACCGGAATGGGACTGGTGGTTTGCCCGGTCGGAGGAATCGGGGAGCGGGCTGCAGAGGTATGGGTATGGAAAACTGCAGTCCGCGGAATGGGGAACGAATTAACGGGCGACGCGGGTGCCACCGTCGACGGCGTTGGCCACAGCGGCGATCTCGTCGGCGGTCACCAAGTTGGAATCGCCCTTGATGGTGAGCTTGAGGATCGAGGCCGCAATCGCGTAGTTGACGGCGTCCTGCGGGTCAAAGTCGTTGATGAGGGCATGGACGAGGCCGGCGTTGAAAGCGTCGCCGGCGGCAACGCCCTCGAGCACGTGCACGTCGTGGGCAGGGGAGAACCAGTGCGCGTCGCTCTCGGCGTCATAGAGCATGCCCATCCAGATGGAGCGTTCGACGCAGGAGATGTTGCGGACGACCGAAGCGACCTTCTTACAGCCGTACTCGGCGCAGATCTGACGGGCCATCTCGACGTAGGTGTCGCGCTCCTCGATGCCATGGGCAAGGGAACCAGAGACGCAGGTCATGCCGAGGCCGGCGGGCGCATCCTCGTCGTTGGCGATGCAGATGTCGACGAGCGGCAGGAGTTCCTTCATGGTGGCCTGCGACTTCTCGGGCGACCACATCTTGCCGCGATAGTTCACGTCGCACACGGTGGTGATGCCCTTGGCGCGGCAGGCGGCGAGTGCCTCCTTGCAGGCGGCGGCCATCTCATCGGAGACGGCGGGGGTCACGCCGGAGAAATAGAAGACATCGATGCCCTTGAGGATCTCGTCCCAGTCAAAGACGTCGCGTTTGGCCATGTTGATGGCAGAGAACTTGCGGTCGTAGACGCAGCCGTTGCCGCGCTGCGAGGCGCCGACCTCAAACACATAGGAGCCAAGACGGTCGCCCTGACGCACGACGCGCGTTGTGTCGACGCCGTAGGCCTTCAGCGAGCGCAGCGCGCACTCGCCTAGGCGGTTGGCCGGGACAACGGATACGTAAGCGGCCTTGTCGCCTTGGTAGGCCAGGGAAAGAGCGGTGTTGGCCTCGGCGCCACCGTAGCGGACGTCAAACTCGGTTGCCTGCTCAATGCGCAGATGATCTTTGGGCGAGAGCCTCATCATGATTTCGCCGAAGGTAAGAACCGTTTTACCCATGGTCGCGCAGCTCCTTCTTGCTCGTGCGTACACCTTTGATATGGCGTTGGCGCGGAGGTGCCAAGACGGTAGGGTACATCTTTGCACCTCCGCGCCAACGCTTGCCGAAATCGGTTTACGAAATCGGTTTCGTTTCGAGTTGTAGTATACTCACCTACAGCGTTTTGCAAGCGAGATTTTTAAAAAAATGCCTAAAATGGCTCAGACTGCTGACAATTGGGAAACGGGGTGCGCCATGGCGCAGATGAGAATCAAGGACATTGCCGCCGAGGCGGGTGTGAGCCCGGCCACGGTCTCGCGCTATCTCAACAACCGTCCCGGGCAAATGACCGAGGAGACCCGCGCTCGCATCGCGGCAGTTATCGAGCGCACCGGCTATCGCCCACGTGCCGCCGCGCGCAATCTGCGCAGCTCGCGTACGAACCTCATCGGTGTGATTCTGGCTGACATCGCCAACCCGTTCTCGAGCGCCATGCTCGAGGGCCTTTCCGCCAGCGCCGCGGCGCGCGGCTGCTCGCTCATGACGGCCATTAGCGGCAACGACCCCGCTAAGGAAGCGGAGTCGCTCACCAGACTTATCGATGCCGGCGTGGACGGCCTGGTCGTCAACACCTGCGGAGGCAATGACGAGGCGATCGCCGCGGCAGCGGGACGTCTGCCCGTCGTGCTGCTCGACCGCGACGTTGCCGACGGCGGTGTTGACCTGGTGACATCTAACAACCGTGAGCTGGTCGCCGGCTTGGTAGACGCCTTGGCAGCTGCGGGCAGCGAGCGTCTGTGCCTGCTCACCGAGGCAAGCGACGACAGCCCCGTGCGTCGAGAGCGCGCCGAGGCCTTTGCCGACGAGCTTTCGCGCCGCGGCCTTGCGGGCGAGGTCGTCACCCTGGCCGACGGTGGCGCCACGGGCGTCGGTCGCTTGGACGAGACCATCCGCGGCTATGCAGGCAAAAAGCTCGGCCTCATTGCCGTCAACGGCCTGGTTTTCCTGCGTCTGACCGAGGCGCTGGCGCAGCTTGGTCCCTCGCTGCCGGCGGGTCTCAAGATCGCAACGTTTGACGACTATCCCTGGAATCACGTGCTCTTTGGCGGCGTGACCACGGCCGCGCAAGACACCCTTACCATCGCCGAGCGCGTGGTCGAGCGCCTGTTCGAGCGCATCGACGTCGTCACCACCACGGTGGGCGAGGCCGCAAAGCTCGCCCCCAAGCGTATCGAGGTCCCCGGCCACATCGAACACCGCGCCTCAACCTCGCGCTAACCGCTCGTTCGCAACTGCCTGTTCGCGCACGTTTTTTGAGCGCTTGATACGCTTTAACCCTGCGGAAACATTTTTCTGCGATAGTATCTGCGATATAGACCAGTCGAAACCCGCCCGAAAGAAAGGGGAGCGACATGAACCAGCAGAACATCGATTACGTACTCCGCTCCGTAGAGCAGCGTGACATCCGCTTTGTGCGTCTGTGGTTTGTCGACATTCTCGGCCGCCTCAAGAACTTTGCCATTAGCCCCGAGGACCTCGAGGTCGCTTTTGAGGAGGGTATTGGCTTTGACGGCTCCGCCATCGAGGGCTTTGCTACGCCCGAGGAAGCCGACATGCTGGCGTTCCCCGATGCTTCGACCTTCCAGATCCTGCCGTGGCGCCCGAGCCACAACGGCGTCGCCCGCGTGTTCTGCGACGTGTGCACCCCCGACCGCAAGCCGTTTGCCGGCGATCCGCGCGATGCCCTGCGCCGCATGTTCCGCAAGGCCGAGAAAGCTGGCTATCTGCTCAACGTGGGTGCCGAGCTGGAGTATTACTACTTCCCCGACGAGCACACCCCCGAGCCGCTCGACAACGTGGGCTACTTCGATCTTTCGGTGAGCGATGCCGCTCGCGACCTGCGCCGCAACACGGTCCTCACGCTCGAGAAGATGTCCGTGCCGGTGGAGTACACCTTCCACGCCGCCGGTCGCTCGCAGCACGGCATGAGCCTGCGCCACGCCGAGGCCCTGAGCATGTCTGACGCCATCACCACGGCCAAACTCATCATTAAACAGCAGGCCTACGAGAGCGGTTGCCACGCCTCCTTTATGCCCAAGCCGCTGGCGGGCGAGGATGGCAGCGCTATGTTCCTGTGCCAGTCGCTGTTCGACCACGACGGCAACAACGTCTTTTGGGGAGAGGACGACGAGAAGTACCATCTCTCCGACGTCGCCAAGCACTACATGGCCGGCATTCTGGCGCACGCGCGCGAGATCAGCGCCATCACCAACCCCACGGTCAACTCGTACAAGCGCATCACCACGGGTGGCGACTCCGTGCCGCAGTACGCCACGTGGGGCTTGCGCAACCGCGCGAGTATGGTCCGCATCCCGGTCTACAAGCCCGGCAAGCAGCTGTCCACGCGCATCGAGCTGCGCAGTCCCGATCCCATGGCCAACCCGTATCTGGTCAACGCCGTCACGCTGGCGGCTGGTCTGGACGGCATCGAGCGCAAGCTGGAACTCCCGCCCGAGGCAACGGCCGAGACGCTCAAGCTCACCGACCGTCAGATGGTCGAGGCCGGCTACACGCCGCTGCCGCGCTCGCTCAAAGAGGCGCTCGACGTGTTTGAGGACTCGCAGTTTATGAAGGATGCCCTCGGCGAGCACATCCACAGCTTCTTCCTCAAAAAGAAGCGCGACGAGTGGCATAAGTTTGAGTCTACGATCACCGAGTGGGAGATCAAACACTACCTGGCGAACTCCTAATCGCGCTGGCTTGTTCCAGTACGATTGAGCTCATTTCTTTGGAGGCCGATATGTCCGAAAAGAGTGCCCTGTTCATGGCGCGTACGACGCGCTTCCACGAGTTTGCCTGCAGCTTGACGACCACCCTGGGTGTCGAGGTGAGCCTGGCAACCCCCGATTCGCCGACTGCGGCGCACGACTTTGACCTGCTGATTCTCGACTCCGACGGCATCCGCAGCGACCGCATCGATCAGATTGCCAAGTGGCTCGACGACCGCGGCGGCGTCCCCATGCTGGTGATCGTTGACGACGAGGCGCTCGGCACCCTGCGCCTGCCCAATCACGCGCATGCCGACTTTGTATGCCCCACGGCGACGCCCAACGAGCTTAAGGCTCGTGCGCAGCGCCTGATGGGCGAGGAGGAGACCGTCGCCGCCGACGATGTACTCAACATCGATAACCTCGAGATCAACTTGGCCACCTACCAGGTGACGCTCGATAACGAGCCCATCGACCTGACGCTGATGGAGTACTCGCTGCTGAGCTTTTTGGCGACGCACCCCAACCGCGCCTACAGCCGCGAGGTGCTGCTGCACCGCGTATGGGGCTTTGAGTACTGCGGCGGCACGCGCACCGTCGACGTGCACATTCGACGCATCCGCTCCAAGGTGGGTCCGCAGATCGCGGCGCACATCACCACCGTCCGCGGCGTGGGCTATCTGTTTAAGGACTAGATTTCCACCACAAAGGGGACAGGCACTTTTGTGGTGGTTTTGACGCAGGCACGGATTCCTTTCGGGTCTGCGGCAGAACTTAAGCCTTCCTAAAAGATTGCGTTCTCATACACTTGCGCCCGCATATTGGGGTACAACTCAACGTGAACAATGATGGCCCGCCACATGTTTGGCGGGCCTTTGGTTATTTGACGAAAGGATCGCAGCCATGAGCGAGTACGATTCCCAGCGTCCCCAGGATGCGGGCAACGCCGGCGAGACCCAGCAGCAGCCGCGTGTGCAGGTGGAGTCGACGCCTGCCGGCAGTAACATTCCCTACGTGCAGGCCTACGACACGCAGACCGGCAAGCCGCTGGGTGGCCAGCAGGTCGTGAACAAGCACACGGTGGTCAAGACCAAGACCAAAAAGCTGCCGATCTTTATTACGGCGCTTGCCGGCTGTGCCTGCGGAGCCCTGCTGGTCATCGCGCTTATCATGAGCGGCACGCTCAACATTGGCGGCGGCAAGAACGCCGTGACGGCGGGCGCTTCGGGCTCATCGACGCAAAAGATTACGATTGATTCCGAGGACACCACGTTGGCCGAGGCCGTTTCTGCCAAGGCCCTGCCCTCCGTCGTTTCCATTACCGCCACTTCGAGCGGTAGCCAGAATGGCTCGCTTTCGCAGTCTGCCGACGAGTCGGACAGCTCGGGCAGCGTCGGTTCGGGCGTGGTGCTCGATACCGAGGGCCACATCCTCACCAACAACCACGTGGTCGATGGCTATGACCAGTACGTGGTTACCATGGACGACGGCACCACCTACGAGGCCGAGTTCGTGGGCAACGACGCCTCGAGCGACCTGGCCGTCATCAAGCTCAAGGACGCCGACGCCTCCAAGCTCACGCCGATCGAGATCGGTGATTCCTCCAAGCTCAACGTGGGCGAGTGGGTCATGGCGATCGGCTCGCCGTTCGGCAACGAGCAGTCTGTCTCCACGGGCATTGTGTCGGCGCTGTATCGCTCCACGGCCATGAGCTCTACCAGCGGCAACACCATCTACGCCAACATGATCCAGACCGATGCCGCCATCAACCCGGGCAACTCCGGTGGCGCACTCGTCAACGACAACGGCGAGCTCGTGGGTATTAACTCGCTTATCGAGAGCTATTCGGGCTCCAGCTCGGGCGTGGGCTTTGCCATTCCGGTTAACTACGCCAAGAACATTGCCGACCAGATTATCGACGGCAAGACGCCGGTGCATCCGTACATGGGCGCTACGCTTTCGAGCGTCAATGCGCTCAACGCCCGCACCAACAAGCTGAGCACCGATAGCGGCGCGTATGTGGCGAGCGTCGTCGAGGACGGTCCCGCCGCCAAGGCTGGCATCCAAGAGGGCGACGTCATCACCAAGCTGGGCGACGACGAAATCACGAGCGCCGATGGTCTGATCATCGCACTGCGCAGCCACGAGGTGGGCGAGAAGGTCGAGATCACGCTTATGCGCGGCAAGGAAGAGAAAAAGGTCACCGTCGAGCTGGGCTCCGACGAGGAGCTGCAGAACCAGCAGCAGGACGACAGTTCGACCGACACCGGCAACGGCGGTATTACCGACGAGCAGCTGCGCCAGTACCTGGAGGAGCTGTTAGGCCAACGGGGCCAGGGTCAGGGCTACGGCCAGGGCTACTAGCGAGCCGTTTCGCTCATACCGATGCCAGAGGGGCTGTCCCACCAACGCGGGACAGCCCCTCTTTTCTTATTGATCCGTTGGGGACGGAGGAAAACGGATCA
>CAUAJB010000035.1 GCA_958429225.1 uncultured Collinsella sp. | reverse complement strand
GTTCCACGCGCAGTTTCGCAGCGCAGCGAGAATGTTTGAGCATGGAATGATATATAGGGGCCTCCCACGGGTGAGCGGACATTACAATACGCCGCTAGAACCGAAACCGCCGACTCCTCGGTCGGTTTTATCCAGTTCGTCTACCTCTATGAGGTTGACCGTGGGGACTTCTTGGATGACAAGTTGGGCTATGCGGTCGCCTTTGTTGATTTGGATGTTGTTGGAGGGGTCCAGGTTGATGAGGATAACCTTGAGTTCTCCTCGGTAGTGGGCGTCAATGAGGCCCGGCGTGTTGACTATAGACAGGCCCTGCTTGATGGCCAAGCCGCTGCGGGGCTGCACGAAGCCGGCGTAGCCATCGGGCAGGGCGATGGCCAGCCCAGTAGAGACCAGACGACGTTCGAAGGGCTTCAAGACGCAGTCCTCGTTGGAGCGCAAATCCAAGCCGGCATCGGTGGGATGGGCGTATTTGGGAAGCTCGACGGTGGGGTCGAGACGCTTTATGTTGACGGTAATGTTGGACATGGAATCACCTTAGCTTGTCGAGCTCTTGCAGAAACTCATCGACGTCTTTGAAATCGCGGTAGACCGAGGCAAAGCGGATGTACGCCACCTTGTCGATCTTGGCCAAGCGCTTGAGTACCATGTCACCCAACTCATGGGACGTAACGGCCGTCAGCGTGCGAGAGCGCAGCTCGACCTCGATGTCATCGATAATCTCATTGAGCTTCTTAGTGTCGATATCGCGCTTGATGGTGGCGCGCATCAAGCCGACGAGCAGCTTATTGCGATCGAACCGCTGCTTGGTTCCGTCTGACTTAATAACCTCGATTGGATCTTCACATCGCTCGAACGTTGTAAAGCGGTAGTTACACGAGCAACATTCGCGACGGCGCTTAATGGTGTTATTTGACTCCTGCATACGGGAATCAACGACGCGGGTATGTGCCTTGCCGCATTTGGGACAGCGCATGGTACCTCCTCTTAAACGATAACAAGGGTACCATGCGCAGCGCGATAATGATTACGAACGAGCAGGAACCTTAAGATGCGCACCGGCGGCGAGCGAACCATGCTCCAGATGATTGACGTTACGGATCATGTCGGAAGTCTCTTGCGTGGAAAGGCCTTCGATAGGATATTCCTCGGCAAGAGACCAAAGAGAATCGCCAGGCTGAACGCGAATGGTCTCGTAGGTAACGTTGGAAACGGACTCGGCATACGCGGTGCGGCGAGCGCTAAAGACCGACGTAGCAAGGACAAAGAAGAGCGTAAGCGAAACGGCAACAGCGACAATCGTCGGAACCTTCAGGGCAACGCGGGCCGGCGCGACTGCAGCCTGCTGATTGCGAGCAGACTTTACGGTCAAAGGCTGAAAGCCGGAGCGGCCACCCTGAACAACAGTAAAAGTGGGTTCCGCAGGCATCTCGAGCTTAAGGGCGAGGTTTCCCTGGACCATATTCGTTGCTTTCATCATGTTCTCCTCTCGCGTGTTTTGCTGAGAACAGTTTTATCAAGCCGCGCGGACAAAAATGTCTAGCGCGAGAACGAATGTTCGGTTATTATTATCTTCGAACAGTTGTTCCTGTCAAGCAATAATCGAACATTTGTTTGACATTGGCAGAGAGGATCCCCTGATGGCTCGCAAAATTACCAAGCGTCAGCAGCAGATTTACGACTTCATCAAGGAATATCAGCAGGAGAAGGGCTATCCGCCCAGTGTGCGCGAGATGGCATCGGCCGTAGGCCTCTCCTCCCCCAGCACGGTGCATGCTCATCTCTCTGCCCTGGAGGCTCGAGGACTGCTCAAGCGCGATGCCACCAAGCCTCGCGCCCTAGAGCTCTTTGATGAGGACGGATCCTCTGTTTCGATTTCCAAATCCGATGAACCCACGGCGCCCCGCGGAACGGTCTCGCTGCCGCTCGTCGGTCGCGTCGCGGCTGGGATTCCCATTCTGGCCGAACAAAATATCGAGGACACCTTTACCATCCCGACCGAAATCGCCACAGACCAGGGCTCCTTTATCCTTGAAGTGCACGGCAGCTCAATGATCAATGTCGGCATCTACAACGGTGACTACATTATCGTTCGCGAGCAAAAGAGCGCGATGAACGGTGAAATCGTCGTGGCTATGATCGATGGCTCGGCGACTGTCAAAACGTTCTACAAGGAGCAGGGGCGCGTGCGCTTGCAGCCCGAGAACGACACTATGGAGCCCATCTATGCGACGAACCCCGTTATTTTGGGTAAGGTTGTCGGGTTAATGCGCCGGTTCTCGTAATGCAAAAACGCATCACCATATTTGATACCGTCCGCGGGGTTACTATGCTGTCGATGGCAGGTTTTCACGCCTGCTACGATTTGGCCTACCTATATAGATGGGATATGCCATGGTTTACCGAAACGGTTTTCCAGGATATCTGGCGCGCAAGTATCAGCTGGGTATTTTTGTTTATCGCCGGTTGGATGTGCACGCTCTCGCGTAATAACGTTAAGCGCGCCCTCAAGTACGCGGCCGCAGCTTTGGTCGTATGGATTGCAACTACACTGGTATCAGTCGACGATTCGGTAAACTTTGGCATCATTTATTGCATGGCGGCGTGCACCGCGGTGGTTGCACTCACCCGTCCGTTACTTCAAAAAATGCCGGGCTCGTGGGGCATCGCAGCGTGCCTTGTTCTTTTTGCCCTAACCTGGGGCATTCCAAAAGCGGTCTACCCACTCCCCTACCTGGCATGGCTTGGATTCCCGGGCCCGGGTTTTGTTTCGGGAGACTACTATCCGCTCATTCCGTTTGTCTTTATGTACCTTACCGGCTTTTTTGCTGCCCAGGCAGCACAAGCATCAAGCCTTGAAGCGCCAGCATGGGCATACGCTAATCCCATCCCGGTGCTCGCAGCCCTCGGTCGGCATGCCTTGCCGTTCTATCTGCTCCATCAACCTGTCATTCTAGGCGTGTTAGAGCTCATTTATTCCGTACGATAGCGCTCAAGACGCGGCGCGATTCGGGCCGGCAACTTCGCCACAATGCGAACGCCATCCTCGAGATATTCCTCATGCAGAAGGGTTCCCTGCTCATGCACCAGCGTGATGAGGGCACCCTCGCGATACGGGATATCAGCGGAGAGCAACACATCGGTGGCAGCTGCCTCACGAGCAATACGGTCGACGAGATCGTCGAGCCCCTCGCCCGTCTGGGCTGAAAACAGCACGGCCTCGGGATAGCGACGACGGAAACTCAATCGATCGACGCTATCGAGTAGGTCGATTTTATTGAACACCGTAAGCGTCAAACGCTCGCCGGCACCGATCTCGTCAAGAACGCGATCGACTGCCTCGAGTTGGCGCTCGTAGTCCTCGTCAGAGGCATCCACAACTTTAAGGATCAGGTCGGCACCAAGAACCTCAGACAGCGTGGACTTAAAGGCATCAACGAGACCATGCGGTAGCTTTTGAATAAAGCCAACGGTATCAGTAATGGTCATACCACGACCACCGGGCAAGCGATACGAGCGCGTCGTCGGATCGAGCGTGGCAAACAATTTATCCTGTGATAGCACCGTAGACCCGGTCAGGCGATTGAGCAACGTCGACTTACCGGCATTGGTATAACCGGCTAAGGCAACGCGAAACGCCGGCGACTCGATACGACTCTTTGACTGGACATCGCGGCGCTGTTCAACCTGCTTAAGCTCGCGACGAAGCGCGGCAATCTTGTTGCGAATCAAACGTCGGTCAACCTCGAGCTGGCTTTCGCCCTGGCCAAAGCGCGAACCAATGCCACCGCGTGTCTGCTCTTTAGCAAGATGGCTCCACATACCGCGCAAGCGGGGCAATAGATACTGCAATTGGGCTAGCTGCACCTGCAGGCGGCCCTCACGGGTCTGAGCGTGCAGGCCAAAGATATCGAGAATCAACGCCGTACGGTCGATAATCTTAACCGGTTCGCCCACGGCTTTCTCAAGATACGACTGCTGCGAAGGCGTTAAATCGTCGTCGAAGATAACAACATCGGCATCCATACGATGTACGAGCCCGCAAAGCTCCTCAACCTTACCGGAGCCGATAAACGATTTTGGATACGGCTTAACCAGACACTGTGACAAACGCGCCACGCACTGGGCGCCAGCCGTATGGGCCAGGCGCTCAAGCTCGTCAAGCGAACGATCGAGCGGCCAGGCGTTATCGCGCCACTCAACTCCGACAAGAACGGCGCGTTCGGGCTCGGGTGCCGTGGGAACAAGGGGGAAACGGGCCATTAGGCAGCCTCAATACGATGCAGGATGTCCTCAACGACCTCATCGATCGTACATTCATCCATATCGAACCACACGATGCGATCATCGCGTTTAAACCACGAAAGCTGACGTTTGGCATAGCGACGCGAACGCATCTTGATGAGTTCGCGAGCCTCATCCATAAAAATCACGCCATTGAAAGCATCAATGATCTCTTTATAGCCAATTGCCTGCATCGAAGTCAGGGCATCTCCCAGCCCCTGGTCCATAAGACCGCGAACCTCATCGACAAGACCCTGCTCAAACATCAGATCGACGCGCAGGTTAATGCGCTCGTAGAGCACCTCGCGATTACGCGTAAGACCAAACCATAGAGCATGATAATGCTCGCGCGGAACACTAAACTGACTTTTTTGCTGTGCATAGGAGATACCATCATCATGCATCTCGAGCGCACGAATCACACGGCGCACATTATGGGGATGAATAACAGCAGCCGATTCTGGGTCGCGCTCGGCAAGCAGGGCATGCAGCTCTTCCTCGCCAATACGCTCGGCAAGCTCCTGATAGCCCATACGACGATCGTCCTCAAGTTCACCCGAAGGAAAGTCCATTTCATCGAGGGCGGCCTTGAGATACAGCCCCGTACCTCCGCAAAAAACCGGCAGGCAACCCGAACCAAGGAGACGTTCAACATGCGCGCGAGCGTCAGCCTGATAAAGCGCAGCAGAATATGCCACACCCGGCTCTACAATGTCGACGAGACGCAGCGGCACCGTACACTCATCGGGCGCCATCTTTGCGGTACCGATGTCCATGCCGCGATAGATTTGCATCGCATCGCACGACAGCACTTCGGACGAAAGACGAGCTGCCAAACGGTCGGCAACATCACTCTTACCAACCGCCGTCGGACCGACGATCGCAACGGCGGAAAAACCTGCCCCTGGAGCAACCATTAGCGCGGCTCGCCCACAACGGAGCCGGACAAATACCAGGTCTTGGCAACGTCAACGTCAACATCAACGATCTTGCCAACAAGCTGATCGATGCTGTAACCCTCGGGGATAGGCGCATGCACGGTCTGATTCTTGGGACTCTTGCCCAGCAGGACCGCGTCGTTCTTTTTACTCGTTCCCTCAATGAGCGCCGGCACCACAGTATGAAGCTCACCCTGGTTATACTCGTGTGCCGTAGTCTCGATAACCTTAACCAGGCGGTTGAAACGCTCGAGAATAACCTCATGCGGCGTAGGATCGTCAATCTCTGCGGCCGGGGTACCGGCGCGCTTGGAATAGATGAAGGTATAGGCCTGAGCATAGCGGACCGTCTCGGCAAGTGAGAGCGTCTGCTCAAAGTCCTCTTCAGTCTCGCCCGGGAAGCCAACGATAATATCGGTCGAGAGCGCGATATCGGGCATGCGGTTGCGAATGCGATCGACCAGGCCCAGATAGTCCTCGCGTGTATAACGGCGATTCATCTCTTTGAGGATACGCGTGGAGCCCGACTGAACGGCCAAGTGAAGCTGCGGCATGACGGCGGGCGTCTCGGCCATGGCGTCGATGGTCTCGGGCAGCAGATCCTTAGGATGAGAAGAGGTAAAGAAGATGCGCTCCACACCCGTATCACCCACGGCACGCAGCAGATCGGCAAAACGCGGCTTGCCAAACAGATCGCGACCATATGAGTTAACGTTTTGGCCCAGCAGCGTAATCTCACGCACGCCCTGGCGCACCAAACCGGTCACCTCGTCGACAATTTCCTCGAAGGGGCGGCTCTTTTCGCGACCGCGCACGTACGGCACGATGCAATAGGTACAGAAATTATTGCAGCCCGTCATAATGGGCACCCAGGCGTGATACTGGGTCTCGCGATGCCACGGCATGCTCATGGCATCCGTATCCTCATGCTCATTGGTGCGGATATGACGCTTGCCATCAAGGAACGCCTCGGCAATGAGCTCGGCCACATGTGCGATGGAATGCGTACCAAAGATGACATTGACGTTATCGACGTTGGTGAGCAGGCCCTCGCCATCGCGCTGCGCGATGCAACCACCAACGGCAACCACACGCTTGCCCGAGGGTGAGGGCGGGAGGCTCTTACAAGAGTTGCACTGACCGTACAGGCGAGTATCGGCGGCCTCGCGCACGCAGCATGTCATGAAGACAACAATATCGACATGCTCGGGATCGAGCGCCATGAGGCAACCATACGAATCGAGCAGACCGCTCACGCGCTCAGAGTCGTGCTGATTCATCTGGCAGCCAAAGGTGCGGATAAAGTAGGTTTTACCGGCAAGAATATCGCGTACGGAACGCTGGTCCATGTGCATAAGTCCTAACGATGGAGAGGGGGGGGCGAATCGAGGCAAGCAGAAGCTATGCCACAGGCTTAACATCATCCATGACGACGTTATCCATAGCAGCTCGATTGATCTGGTGAACGTAAATAGAAAGACGGATGGCCGTGCGCGACTCCCCGTTAATAAGGATGTCGGAGAACACGGGCGCGCAGGAAATATCAAAACCGGTTGGAATCAAAAAACCGCGCGCGATAGCCACAGCCTTTATGGCCTGGTTGACCGCACCGGCGCCGACACACTGAATGTTGACGGGCACACCATCCTTGACCATGCCGGCGATGGCGCCGGCAACGGACGCGGGCGATGATTTGCTTGATACCTTCAGGCAATCCATGAAGAAACTCCTGCGTTTAAAAGTACGTTTTAACTGCAATAACTGTATCGTACCGAGTGGACTCGGTAAAGGCACTATTCCTCTTTGGCAAGATCGAAGGTCACAGTGATTCGATCACGCGAAACGCGAATCTTTGGGTCGCCGCAAAGGTTGAGATAGTACCGGGCGGCAAGGTCATTAAAGTCGCGCTCCACAGCACGCGAAAACTGTGCCATGTCATCCTTGGCAATACGAAGCCCGCGACGATCCTTCGCGAGATCGACAGGAGCCGGCGCATGCGAGGACGAATCACGCTCGCGCAGCAGACGCGCGGTCACACCGCGAACGGGCTTAATCTGCCCTGCCAAAATGCGATGTGCCGTGCGCTCGGACATCTCAAGACCCAAACCCGAGCAGATACGAATAAAGTCCTCGGCATCAGAGGCAAGGCCTAAACGATCGACAACCGGAAGCTCGCTCTCGTCATCAATAAACAGGAGACGAGACGTATCGAGCCGACTTGACGCCTGAGCATAAAGGGTCGCGGCAATCTCAGACGGAGAACCAAGATAGACATCGCAACCACGCAGCTCCTCGAGCGCAAACTCACAGGCAGCGCGAATAATATTATGCGGGCCGCGAGCACAGACATAACGTCCGTCCTCATCCTTGACGGCCTGGGGCCAGCTGGACTGATCGGCACGCTCACTGAGGCGGTCGGCTGCAACGCTCACCTTAAAGGCTGAACCAAGATCGACGCCGGACGTGACCACACGGGCCTCGTCGGTGTTCTGCTTGATCGAAAACAATGCCATGCCACGACCGTGAACGCCCCAACGGTCCATCTTCATGCTCTCGAGCTTGGAGGTAACGCGGGCATCGAAGATTCGCTCTTGCATATCCTGCGGAACGCCCGAACCGTTATCCAGAAAGACAAGCGTGCGGACGCCATCTTCCTTGGTCGTGGCGAGATAGACCTTGTCGGCGCCGGCATCGCGAGCATTACGGAGCATTTCGATGACGATATCCTCGACATGCTGAATGTCGTGTTTTGCCTGGCGCCGCTCGGCCTCCGAAACGCGGAGGCGGACATACCCCTCGCCAAGGTTCTCCTCGACGCGAAGGTTGCCCTCCCCCGACATCGACGCGATAAATGAGATGAGCTCGTTCGCGTCGCTCATGTTATTTAGCGATATCGACAGCGCGGCTCTCGCGAATCACGACGACGCGCACCTGACCGGGATACTCCATCTCTTCCTCGATCTGATGGGCGATATCGTGAGCCAGGACCGTGGACTGGGCATCGGAGATCTTGTCCGGCTGAACCATGACGTGGACCTCGCGACCAGCCTGCATGGCATAGGTACGCTCGACGCCTTCATGGGAGTTGGCAATCTCCTCGAGCTTCTCAAGACGCTTGATGTAGTTCTCGGCAGACTCGCGACGGGCACCGGGGCGAGAGGCGGAGACGGCATCGGCGGCCTGTACCAGGACATCGAGCACCGTGTTGGGGTCGACATCGGCATGGTGAGCCTCGATAGCGTGAACGATAACGGGCTTCTCGCCATAACGGCGGGCAAGCTCGGCGCCGATGACGGCATGCGGGCCCTCGACGTCGTGGTCGATTGCCTTGCCCAGGTCGTGCAGCAGGCCGGCGCGCTTAGCGGTCACAACGTCCAGGCCAAGCTCGGAAGCCATCACGCCGCACAGATCGGAAACCTCGAGGGAGTGCTGAAGCACATTCTGACCAAACGAGGTACGGTAGCGCAGGGCACCAAGGGTCTTGACGATCTCGGGGTGCAGGTCGTGGATACCGGTATCAAAGGCAGCCTGCTCGCCAGCCTCGCGCACGCGCTGCTGAACCAGGTCGGCAGCCTTGTGATACATCTCCTCAATGCGGGCGGGGTGAATGCGGCCGTCAGCAATGAGGTTCTCGAGGGCAACACGGGCGGTCTCACGACGGACCGGGTCGAAGCTCGAAAGAACGACGGTCTCAGGCGTGTCGTCGATCACGAGGTTGACGCCGGAAACCTGCTCGAAGGTCCGGATGTTGCGACCCTCGCGACCGATGATACGGCCCTTGAGGTCATCAGAGGGAATGTGCACGGAGGTAACGGTGACCTCGGCTGTGTGGTCGGCAGCGCAGCGCTGAATCGCCAGGGACAGAATCTCCTGGGCGGTCTTGTGGCACTCGGCGCGAACCTGCTGCTCGGACTCGCGAATGATCGTGGCAGCCTCGTGGGTGACCTCGCCGCGAACCTTATCGAGGAGCTCCTTGTGGGCGTCCTCACGGGTCAGGTCGGCGATACGCTCGAGCTCGGAGGTCTGCTTGGCGCAGAGCTCCTCAAGCTCGCGGGAGCGCTTCTCGACCTGACCGGCCTGGCTGGACAGCTGGTGCTCACGCTTGTCGAGAGCGTCGTTTCGGCGATCAAGGGACTCCTCGCGCTGCATCACACGGTTCTCGAGCGTACGAATCTCGCTCTTACGCTGCTTGTCCTCGGCCTCGGCGGCCTGCTTGTTCTTGATGATCTCCTCTTTAGCCTCGAGCAGAGCCTCTTTTTTGAGGGTCTCGGCCTGACGCTTAGCATCACCGATCAGGGACTCAGCCTGTGCGTGTGCCGACTGGATCTTTTCGTCGGCCTCGTGAAGACTACCCTGCTTGGCGGTGCGCATGTAGGCAATGGCGGCGATGGCACCCAAAACGATGCCAACGAGCGCTGCGATGATAGGCATGCTCACTCCTTTTTATGGATTCGTTACACAACAAAGCGAACCGTCCTTACGAACGGCTCGCGACATTTGAGTAATATGGGCGCAGCTTATGCGGGTCGGATACAGATAAACATATAAACAAACTCATCACAGATGAGCACATATCACAAAGCAAATGACAGTGTTTATCGTACGTTGAACCACAACAACTGTCAAATAAATGGCCCCGGCACGGCGGCTAAAACACGGTGAACGGCAGGGCCACAAAACACATACGCCTAAACCGCACATTCCTCGCGTTCGGCATCGAGACGTGCCTTAACGGCATCGGCGGCGACGTGATACGAGAAGCCCTTGCCCATCAAAAACCGAACCAGTTTTTCGAATTCGCGCGTCTCTGGAACACGCCGCTTGGCGAGCAGGGCTGACGCACGCGCCAAATCGTCTTCGACGGCAAAATAATCCTCGGGATAACCGGGAATGTCATCGAGCACGACATGACGGCGCTTGAGCTCGGTCTCGATTTTGCGCTGTCCCCAACCGCGCCGCTTGCGCTCCTCGATAAAGTACGAGCAAAAGCGGCTCTCGTCTAAAAAACGATACTCGGTGGCGCGCTCGACGGCAAAATCGATCGCAGGCTGGTGAAAGCCGTAGCGAGCCAGCTTGTCACGGACCTCACCCGTCGCATGGTCGCGGCGCGATAACATCTCGGTCACCATGGTAAGTGCACATTTACGCTCAATGAGCTGCACCGCCTCACGGAAGTTGTCCCAATCACAGGGAAGATCGGGGCGGTTTTTGACATACAGCCGCGCGACCCGCACGGGAATCCAAATGGACCGCTCAAAACCGCCCTCAAGCTCACAATCGATATGTGCGCAAGGCTTTTTGGACGCATACCCGCTCGAGAACGAGGAGGCCGCCTTCTTATCGGGAAAGACGACCGTGGCCTCGGTCACCGTATACGACATGAGCGTAACCGCTACTCGTCGTCATCATCGAGCATGGCGGAACCATCGATGGCGTAAAGCTCGTCAAACTCCTCAGGCGCAGGCTGATCGGTCAGCTCGACCTCGGACGGAGCATCGTCATCAAACTCAAGTCCACAGGCAAGGCGGACCTTATGCTCAATCTCGTCGGCACAATCGGGGTGTTCGCGCAGGAACGCCTTGGCGGCCTCGCGACCGTTGCCGAGCTTATCCTCGCCATAGGCAAACCAGGAGCCCATCTTCTTGCAAATGCCGTACTCGACAGCCATGTCCAGAATCGAGCCCTCCTTAGAGATGCCCGTACCGTACATGATGTCGAACTCAGCAGAACGGAACGGAGCTGCCACCTTGTTCTTAACGACCTTGGCGCGCACGCGGTTACCGATAACCTCGTCCTTAAGCTTAATGCTGTCGATGCGGCGAATGTCGATACGCACCGAAGAGAAGAACTTAAGGGCGCGGCCGCCCGTCGTGGTCTCGGGGTTGCCGAACATGACGCCGATCTTCTCACGCAGCTGGTTAATGAAGATGCACGTCGTGTTGGACTTGGACAGCGAGCCGGCGAGCTTGCGGAGCGCCTGACTCATCAAGCGAGCCTGAAGACCGACCGTAGTGTCGCCGATTTCTCCCTCGATCTCGGCACGCGGGGTCAGCGCGGCGACGGAGTCGACGACGATAGCATCGATGGCGCCGGAACGCACGAGCATGTCAACAATCTCGAGCGCCTGCTCACCCGTATCGGGCTGGGAAATCAGTACCTCGTCGATATCCACGCCAATGCGCGCGGCATACGTGGGATCAAGCGCGTGCTCGGCATCGATAAATGCCACAACGCCACCCATTGCCTGGGCCTCGGCCAGGATCTCGAGCGAAAGCGTCGTCTTACCGGAGGACTCAGGACCGTAAATCTCGACGATACGGCCGCGCGGCACGCCGCCGATACCCAGCGCGGCATCGAGGGCCAGGGCGCCCGTGGGAATGGCCTCGACCTCGAGCTCGGGGCCACCGTCGCCGTACCTCATGATGGAACCCTGGCCGAATTTCTTCTCGATCTCGGCCTTGGTGGTGGCGATCATCTCATCGCGCTCTTTACCCGTCGTGCGAGCATGAACGGTACGTACGGGACCTGAATTCTTGGCCATGAATAGCCCTCCTCTTAACAACCTGCATCGATAATAAACGAACGGCTGTTCGTGGTCAACCGTTCAGGCCAATCATATGCAGGCGGTCTTTCCAAAACCCAACCAAACGCCGACCAAACACTGACCAAATACTTGACCACAAAGGACCAAATATGAACAAGGCAGGCAAAAATACATCTACAACCAGCACAAACGCTAAATTTGTCAGAGGTCCCTATCTCCACAATTAAGGGGCTCGAAGGCCCCTTAAAACATGTCTATTCCATAGAGTTGAGCACAAGGGCAATGCGCCCCAATGCCTCCGCGACCGCATGGGCACGAACACACGAACGGTCGCCCTCATAGTGGCAGCGCACAGAGTCCACGACCGGCACGCCCCCATCGGCGGAACGATGCGCCCAGCCAATATAGAAAGTGCCCGCCGGATCGTCCTCAGTGCCACCGCCGGGGCCGGCATAACCCGTTGCGCTCACTGCAATATCGCTCTGGTACAGCTCCAGCGAACCCACCGCCATCTCGCGCGCGGTCTGATGCGACACCGCGGTATAGCGGTCGAGCGTCTCCTGCTCAACACCAAGAACACGATGCTTAATCTCATCGCAATAGGTCACCGCACCGCCACGCAGCACCGCCGAGGCGCCCGGGATATCGGCAATCGTCGAGGCGATCATACCCGCCGTCAGCGACTCAGCCGTCGAAACCGTCACGCCCCGAGCGCTCGCGCGCTCGACAATATCACGCGCCAGCTCCTCGTTATGTGCGGAAATCTGCTCAAAAGAGTCCGTCATACCCACCAGGACCTAGACCGAAAAGACGATCTTGCGGCAGTTCCAGAAGTACTGGGCGCCCGAGATAACGGTCAGGACAACGGCAACGGCGTACAGGAAGCGCGACACCGAGTAGATGCCGAGCGTCAGCGCCACCGGGCCAAGGTGCAAGCCGGCCATAGCAAAAACGCACAGGTAACCGCAAATGGAGACCATCGTGGTTGCCGTCTTGTACTTGCCGAGCTTATCGGCCGCAACGACCACACCGGCCGCACTCGCGACCATGCGAAGGGCGCTCACCAGCAGCTCGCGGAACAGGATAATGAACACGGACCACACGGTCACCGCGCCAAAATCCAAGAACAGCAGCAGGGCCGAGAACACGAGCAGCTTATCGGCGATGGGGTCCAAGAATTTACCGAAGTCGGTGATCTCGTTGCGCGAACGCGCCAGATAACCGTCGACCTTATCGGTGCACGACAGGATCACATACAGAATGAAGGCAGCGGCGGCGAGCGGGCCGTCGAAGGTGCTCCAATCCGTACCGGCAACACTCGTGTGAGAAAGCGCCGACACGATCATGAACACCGGGATAAAGACGATGCGAACGCACGTCACGATGTTGGCGGGCGTCCAGACACTCGTCAGTTCCTTATTGCTCTCGTTAGCCACGACGCTCTCCTACTCCACAACATGACCGATAAGCTCATAGCAGAAGCTATCGGTAAACTCGACGGTCAGAATATCGCCCACGGACGCCTCGCTGGCGTCCAGATGCACCGCGCCATCGGAATCGGGCGCCTGGAACCAGGCATGGCCGATCAACTCAGCGCCATCCTCGGTCTCTTCGATACCGTCGACGATCACCTGGGCGCGCTCACCCACATGTGCGGCAGTGGCGGCAAAACCGAGCGACTCGGCCAGGTCCATGGCCTCCTGGGCGCGCTCGAGCTTGACCTCTTCGTCGACCTGTCCGTCCATCTTGGCGGCCAGGCTGCCCTCCTCCTGCGAGTATGCAAAGACACTCGTGTAGTCAAAGCCGACGGTGTCCATAAAGTCGATAAGGTCGCGGAACTCGTCGTCGGTCTCGGTCGGGAAACCGACCATGGCCGTGGAACGAATCACGATGCCGGGGATGCGCTCGCGAAGGTCGCGGAACAGATCCTCGAGCTCCTGGCGCGAACCGGAGCGACGCATGGCCTTGAGAATGCGCGCGTCGCAGTGCTGCACGGGGATATCGATATAGGGCAGCACCTCGGGCGTATCGCGAATCGTCTCGATGAGTTCGTCAGTCATGCCCTCGGGCTGCAGATAGAGCACGCGGATCCACACGTTATGAGGACGCACCGCCTCAGCAACGGCCTGCAGCAGCTGCGCCAGATTGCGCGGCGCGCCCTCGGCGAGGTCCTCGTCGGCGAAGTCGGTACCCCAGATGCCCGTGTCCTGACCGATCAGAACGATCTCGCGGACGCCACCGGCGACCAGGTCGCGTACCTCGGAGATGATGCTCTCGGCATTGCGCGAGTGGTAACGACCGCGGATATACGGGATCATGCAGAAGCTGCAGAAGCGGTTGCAGCCATCGGAAATCTTGACGTAGGCGATAGCACCCTCGACGGTACGTTTGACCTGCGGGATATAGGCTGCAATCTCACGCTCGACACCCAGCACGCCATCGATGACCGCCACGATGCCATCTTCCTCGTCGGTCTTCACAAAGGCAGCGACCTCGGGCAGCTCGTCAGGCAGGTCATCGCCATAGCGCGACGGCACGCAGCCGCACATGACGATGGGGCAAGAACGAACGCCGTCCTGAACCTCGTTGGCGAGCTCGAGCGTGGTCTCGATGCTCTCGGACGTTGCGGAGGCGAGGAACGAGCAAGTATTGACGATGGCGATATCGGCATCCTGCGGGTCGAATGCCTCCTCGTAGCCCGCGGCGGTCAAAAGAGAACGCATGCGGTCGGTGTCAACCTCGTTCTTAGCGCACCCGAGGGTGATGTAGAGCACGGAGCCCAACGGTGTATCCATGTTGGAGAGCGGTCCTTTCGAATGATATTAGCGGTAGTTGGTGAACTGTAGCGGCTGGCCGTAGTCCTGGTCGCGCAGGAACTGGATCACGGTCTGCAACGCATCCTTCGAAGCAGAGGAAACACGAAGCTTGTCGGCCTCGATGGTCACCTTGACCTTGAGTTTTTGGTCCTTGATGTCCTTGTTGATCTTCTTGGCGGTCGCCTGGTCGATACCCTCGACGATATGGCCGAACACGCGCACGGTGCCGCCCGATGCCGCCTGAGGAGCATCCCACGAGACAGCCTTGAGGTCGATGCCGCGCTTGATGAGCTTGGAGCTCAGCACGTCGATAATCTGCTTGGAGACAAAGTCGGCCGGGGCGTTAATCGTAAAGAGCTTGTCGCCCTTCGAAAGCTCGATCGTAGCGCCGGAATCCTTAAGGTCATAGCGCTGGGAAATCTCGCGCGTGGTCTGCTGAAAGGCGTTGTCGACCTCTTGCATGTTGACCTCGGACACGACGTCGAAGCTGGAATCTTTAGCCATGATGTTTCCTTTCGCGTACGAGCGGCTTAGTAGCTATCGTACGAATAGTCGGTAGAATCGGTGGGCGTCTGACCGTCAGTTGCGGTATCGGCGCCATCCGCGGACTGGGCATCGGTACCGTCGGTGGTATCGTTACCATCGGTGGCGTCGGCACCATCAGAACTCTCACCATTCTCGGAATCAGTCGTCTCCTTCTTGGGAACGGTGATTGTCACACGTGCCACGCCCGAGGTCTTGGTATCGTAACGGACCTTTTCACCGTTCTTGGTAACGGTGACATCGGAAGGCTTGGATGTGGTGATCTCGATCGAGGACTCGGGCGTGTACTCCTGCTCAAAGGGGCCAGTCGCCTGGGCGCCATAGACCGACTTGCCGTCGACCTTGACCTCAATCCACGCGGTCTTTCCTTTGGCAACGGAGACTTTGACCTTCGTGACCTCGTTCTCTTCCTTCTTGGCCGTCGTCTTGGTGGCGTCCGAATCAGTCGACTCATCCGTCGCCTCATCGGTGTCTTCGTCCTCGTCGACCGTTTCGGTCTTCTTGGAAGACTTCTTAGTCGTTGTCTTGGTGGCAGTGGGCGTCTCGGGCGTGGTCTCGGGCGCCGAAGATGCGCAGCCGCGCAGAAGCACCACGATGAGCACAATCAACAGCAGCGCAACGGCACCGATGCCGGCGTAGACGATACGCGGATCGAGCCCGTTGTTTTGAGGAGTACGTGATCCGCCGCGTCCACGATTGGAACTGCTGCGGCCGCCTCCCTGAGGCATACGACCGCGATTGCTATCGGAACGGCCGCGATAGCCACCCTGGCCCTGAAGGCTGCGCTGACCCGAGCGGGGCGCAAGTTCACCGCGGCCTTGATAGCCACGCTGGCCCGAACGCGGAGCCGAAGAGCGCTGGCCATACGGCTGTGATTGAGAGCGAAGACGCGGCGTCACCTGCGTGGTATCGGCGTCCGCATAGCCTCCGCGAGAACGTCCCGTAGAGGCACCACGGTAACCGCGATCGGAATAGCCGCCGTCGCCGTAGCCGGCACGAGGGTCACGCGCCACGCCGCGGGCAGCGGGAAGTGCACGGTCCTCGGGCATCGGCGTGCTGCGGAACCGGTCACGCTGTGAGCGAATCTCCTCGCCCGAACCCGTCTCGGTAATATAACCGGCCTGCTGAGGACGCTGTCCATAGCGGGTCGAACGACCGCCCTGAACCATCAGGAAGCGCCCGTTATCGACCGAGGAACGCGAATTAACGTAGCCGGCGGCGTCCTGAAAACGACCGCCCTGCTGCGACGTCTCGCGTTCGTAAGCCATCAGGTCGTCAAAGTAGGCATTGACGACCTCGCGCGGATTGAGGCCCAAAAAGCGAGCATAGCTCGAAATCATGCCCTGCGCATAGCCGCGCGGCGGCATCGAGGCAAAGTTACCGGTCTCGAAAAACTCGATGATCTGCGGCCTGATTTTGATGGTGTTGGCGACCTGCTGAATGGAAAGGCCCATTCGGCGACGCTGCTCGAGCAGCATGTCACCAAAGCGTGCAGCCATCAGAATCCTCCAAACTCACGATCTTCACGTGCCATCTCGGCGTCGACAGATTCCAGCGCGGCAAGCCCCTCCTCGTCCAACAGGACCTCGCGCGGCTTGGAACCGTCGGGCGGGCCGACGACACCCTTTTCTTCCAGCATGTCCATAATACGCCCGGCACGCGCATAGCCAACCTTCAGACGACGTTGCAGGCCAGATGTGGAGCCAAGCTGCGATTCCACCACAATATGGGCGGCTTCCCAAATGAGCGGATCATCGTCTTGCGGCTCGGCTACTCCGGTGCGGACAATACCGCCGCCACCCGCCATGGACATGGAAGCGGGCGCCACGGCAGACAGAATCTCCTCGTGGTAGTCGGGCTCGCTCTGCGACTTGACGAACTCGACAATCTCGTTGATCTCATCATCCGAAACAAAGCATCCCTGAATACGGCGAGGCTTGCCCCAGTCGACCTTGGAGAACAGCATGTCGCCCAAACCGGTAAGCTTTTCGGCACCCATCTGGTCGATGATGACGCGCGAGTCGATACCCGTGGCGACGTTAAAGGCGATGCGGTTGGTGATGTTGGCCTTGATAAGGCCCGTCACCACGTTGGAGCTGGGGCGCTGCGTGGCCACGATAAGATGAATACCGGCGGCACGGCCCAGCTGGGCGATACGCACAATCGACGCCTCGACGTCCTTGCCGGCAACCATCATCAGGTCCGAAAGCTCGTCAATAATGATGACCAGGTAGGGCATCTTTTGCGGCGGGTTGTCGTAATGCTCAAACTCGCCGGCGGCCTGCTTTTCGTTGTAGGTCGAGATCTTACGCACGTTAAGGCGCTCGAAGACCTTCAGGCGACGCTCCATCTCGGACACGGCCCATTGCAGAGCGCTCGCGGCCTGCTTGGGTTCGGTAACGACCGGTACATAAAGATGCGGCAGGCCGTTATAGCCCGCAAGCTCGACGCGCTTGGGGTCGACCATGATCAAGCGAACGTCCTCGGGAAGCGCGCGCATGAGCAGGGTCGTGATGATGGAGTTGATCATCACCGACTTACCGGAACCAGTGGTACCGGCGATCAGCAGGTGGGGCATCTTGGCAAGGTCGGCGACGACCGGCGTGCCCTCGGCATCGCGCCCGATTGCGAGCTCGAGCGGACCGCCCTTCACATAGGGCAGCACGTCGCCCAGGTTGACGTTCTGGCGCTTGCGATTGGGGATCTCGATGCCCACGAGCGAGGTGCCGGGGATCGGGGCAAAGATACGCACCGACTGGGCAGCGAGCGAAAGCGCGATATCGTCCTCGAGGCTCGAGATCTTGCTCACGCGCTCGCCCTCGCCAGGTTGCAGCTTAAAGGTCGTCACCGTGGGGCCGGCGATCCAGCCGACCACGCGGGCACTGCGGCCAAACTCAAGCAACGTGGACTGAAGCGACTCGGCAGTCTGTTCCAGCTCCTTGTCAGAAGACGCGGAGGACGCCGACTGCGGGTTGGCATGTAGGATTTCGAGTGGCGGAAGCTTAAGGCCATCCTCTTCTTCGCCCTCGTTATCTGCGGCGCCGCCGTCCGCTCCCCCATCCCTAGCCGCAGCCGATCCGACAGCACTCGAGGCAGGCGCATCGGCAACCTTGGGATGCTTCAAGAAGTCGGGAATCTGAGGTGCTGCCGAGACAGGATTCACGGCAAACGGCGGCTCGGACTCGTCAATCTTATCGGGGTCGTCTTCCATCGAAAGCTGGCCGGTTACCTGTTCGCGCTTGGCATGGCGACTCGGCAGCAAAGTTGTCTTTGCGGTCTCAATCGGCGCCTCGTCGTCCTCGTCATCGCCCTCAGTGAGCTCAATCTCGCTATCAGACCAAGACGGGTCGGGCTCACTCGTATTGAGCTTAGGCGCAGCCTTGCCCTTCTTGGCATGGCGGCGCGGCAGCAGCGTCGTCTTAGCGCGCTCGGCCTCCACGGCATCGGATACGTCGACAAACGGATCCTCGTCCTCGTCGTCATTGTCCAAAACCGGGTCCACATCGTTGCCCATGACCGTGGTCACTGCAGCATCGGAGCCCTTTTGACGAAGAATGCTCAGGTGCGGACGGGCAACGCCGGGCACCGACAGGGCTTCGTCGTCACCCCACGGACTCGCGTTAACATCGGCACGACGGCGCTCGGCAAAATCGGCCGCACGGTCGCGAGCAGAGCGCAGCACGCCGCCAACCGAAAAGCCGATGATGACCAAGCCCACGACGACAAGGCCCAACAGGACTACCATCGCGATAGGCTTACCCAGGGCATTCTGCAGCGCACTCGCAATAAACGCACCGATGTAGCCACCCGAGGCGGACAAATTTTGCGGCGTGAACATAAGGTCACACGAGACACTCGTACCCGGCACCATCAGCGAAAGAATGGAAACGACGGCGATAAAGACCACGGCGCCGCCCGCAACAGAGCGCACGTTGAGCGGCGAGTCCTCGCCTAAAAAGAGTGTGGCGGCAAACAGCAAAATGACGATCGGCAGCACGTAGGCGCCCAGACCAAAGCCCAGGTGGTAGAAACCAGCAACCGCAGCCGTAACGGGTGCGGTCGCCGGCGAAATCACGGCAATGAAGGACGCAATCGCCAAAACGGCGATGACCACGCCGGCGATATCGCGGTTGGCCGAGGGCTCGACCAAGGGCTCAAAATCGTCGAAGTCGGCCTCGTGGCCCTTATTGGCACGCAGATGGGAACCGGCACCCTTAGCAGATGCCGGTTGGTTATTGGCCTTATTGCCTTTGGCGTTTTGTGCAGATCCGCGCGCCAAACTAAACCTCCATGACGACCGGGATGATCATCGGACGGGTGCGCGTACGGCTCCAAATAAAGTTGGAGAGCGAATCGCGCACGGCCTTGCGAATGGCATCGGACCCGCTGCTCGTAAAGCTAAACTTGCCCTTCTCGATCGTCTTCATAATGGATGCGGAGGCATCCTCGGAGAACTGGTCGTCGATGGCAAACGAGACACCGCGGCCCGAGAACTCGATGGCCTCGATCTTCTTGTGCTTGAGCGAGACGATGGCAACGGCCGTGACCATACCGTCGTTGGCGAGCTTTTGGCGATCGCGCAAGACAATGGGGTCGGTATCGCCGATACGCAGGCCGTCGACGTAGACGACGCCGGACTCGACGGGCGTACCGCGCTTGACGATACCGCCGCGCATCTCGAGCGTGTCGCCGTTATCGAGGATAAAGATATGATCGTCCTTGATGCCCATCTTGCGGGCGAGCTGGGCATGAGCGCGCAGATGCACGGCCTCACCGTGAACCGGCATAAAGTACGTGGGTTTGGCCATGGCCATCAGGAGCTTGAGCTCCTCCTGGCTACCGTGACCGGAGACGTGGACGAGAGCGCGGTTCTTATCCCACACGTCGCAGCCGAGCTTGGCCAGGCTGTTGACGACCTGCTGGACGGCCTTCTCGTTGCCGGGAACGGGAGTTGCTGAGAGGATGACGGTATCGCCCTCGTGGATGGAGAGCGTCTTGTGCTCACCATTGGCCATGCGGGACAGGGCCGACAGCGGCTCGCCCTGCGAACCGGTGCACATGACGACGATCTTGTCGTCGGGCAGGTTATCGATATCGAAGGCATCGATGATATCGGCATCGTCGATGTTGAGGTAGCCCAGCTCGCGCGCGACGCGGGTGTTGGTGAGCATGGAGCGACCGGTCACAACGACCTTACGGCCGCACTTACGGGCGGCATCGCAGATCTGCTGCAGGCGATGAATGTGGCTCGAGAACGACGCGACGAACACGCGACCCGGGGCGTTCTTGATGGCGTGCAGCAGATTGGGACCAACCTCGGCCTCGGACTTGGTAAAGCCAGGAACCGTGGCGTTGGTGGAGTCGGAAAGCAGCAGGTCGATGCCCTGCTTGGCAAAGCGGCTGATAGCGGCATAGTCGGGCGTGACACCATCGATGGGCGTCTGGTCGAGCTTAAAGTCGCCGGTGTGCATAACGGTGCCCTGGTTGGTGCGGATGAACACGCCCAGAGCGCCGGGGATGGAGTGCGTCATCGAGAAGAAGTCGAGCGAGATGCCACCGAGGTTGACATGGCTGCCGCCCTTGACCTCGCGGAACTTGGGTGCGCGGATGCGGAACTCAGAAAGCTTGCCCTCGATAAAGCCAAGCGTCAGCTTGCTCGAGAAGATGGGCACCTTGTTGTTGAGGTCCTGCAGCAGGTACGGAAGCGAACCGGTGTGGTCCTCGTGTCCGTGGGTGACGACGATACCGCGGAGCTTCTCCTCGTTTTCAAGAACATAGGTGTAGTCGGGAAGCACCAGGTCGATACCAGGCTGGGAGTCATCCGGGAACATGAGACCGGCGTCGACGAGCACCATGTCGTCGCCGCACTCGAAGACCGTCATGTTCTTACCGATGCCGTCAAGGCCGCCGAGCGGGATGATCTTCAAGGGAGATGATTTTTTAGCTGCCATAGGTTAGTGTGGTTTCCTTTCTTCGAAACGGGTCTGGAACAACCGACGGGGCGCTTCTGGCAAACCGACCGCCGGGAACGTACAAACATGCATCGCAGAGTCGATGCAATAACCACAGTATGATACCCATTTGCACAACAACAGACCACCCATGCATCAAAGCCCCATCTGAACCTGTGTATCCCGCCGGTCAGGGCTCAGCGGCCCCGGCACGGGCTAAGTTTCCTGCTCTACAGTCCTGCTCACGACGGAGGCCACATTAAGTGGCCTCC
>CAUAJB010000034.1 GCA_958429225.1 uncultured Collinsella sp. | reverse complement strand
GCACCCTCAACGTCTCTGCCATTATCTTGGCCGGATTGATTGGCTACAGCCTCGCTAAGAACAAGCGTTTCGATAACCCGCTCGCTTGCATGGTCGTCGCCATCTCCGCTTTCGTCATCATGATGCCGCAGCAGATCACCGCCACGCTTGCCGCCACGAGCCCGCTGCTCACCGACAAGATCACCTCCGCCGAGGTCACGGGCGCCCTTTCGACTGCCAACACCGGCACCAACGGTCTGTTCTCGGCTATTATCATCGCCCTGCTTTCCGTCTCGCTCTTCATCAAGATTTCTGGCGTCGAGAAGCTCAAGGTTAAGCTGGGCGAGGGCGTGCCTCCCGCGGTCTCCAACTCCTTCAACGTCATGATCCCGATGCTGCTCAACCTCGCGATCTTCGCTCTTGCCGCAGCCCTGCTCGCCGTGTGCGCCGGCACCGATCTGTGCACCATCATCTCCACGTGCATCTCCAACCCGCTCAAGAACATCATGAACGCCGGTCCGTGGGCTGTTATCCTCATCTACACCCTTGCTAACCTGCTGTTCTGCGTCGGTATTCACCAGTCCACCATCTCTGGCGCTACCGTCGAGCCGATCCTGACCATGCTCATCGTCGACAACATGGCTACCTTTGCCGCCGGTGGCACCATCCAGCCCGATCACTACATGAACATGCAGATCGTTAACAGCTTCGCCCTCATCGGCGGCTCGGGCTGCACCCTCATGCTCCTGCTCGACACGCTCCTGTTCTCCAAGAACAAGGCTTCCGAGACCGTTTCCAAGATGGCTATCCTGCCTGGTCTGTTCAACATCAACGAGCCGGTTATCTACGGTTACCCCATCGTGTACAACCTGCCGCTCATGATCCCGTTTGTCCTTCTTCCCGATCTGTTCATCGGCATCACCTATGGCCTTACCTGCGCAGGCATCATCAGCCCCTGCATCGCCCAGGTGCCCTGGACTATGCCTCCCGTCATCAATGCCCTGCTCGCTACGGGCTTTGACTGGCGCGCCGGCGTGTGGCAGGCTCTCGAGATTGTCATTGGCATGGCCGTCTACCTGCCCTTTATGAAGATTTCCGAGAAGGCAATCGCAAAGCAGGAGGCTCTCGCCGAGTAGAACGCCTAACGTTCGTCCCTTTCACCTTTGCGGGCGCCGGTACGCGGTGCCGGTGCCCGCAGCTCTCTCCCTTGTGTAAAGATGCAGGGGGTGGGCACAATAGCCGCAAGGAATAAAACCAGTTGTCGTCTGCGCGCCGCGCAGTTATAAGGAGGAAACCATGAAGAAGATCATGCTCTGCTGCAATGCCGGCATGTCCACGAGCCTGCTGGTCCAGAAGATGCAGGCCGAGGTTGCAAACCGTGGTCTGGATATTGAGGTCGAGGCTCGTCCCATGAACGAGGCCCACGATCACCTGGACGAGTGCGACATGTTGCTGCTTGGTCCGCAGATCGGCTACACCAAGGGCGATTTTGAGAAGGAGGCCGCCGGTCGTTTTCCGGTCGAGGTCATCAACATGGTCGACTACGGCCGCATGAACGCTGCCGGCATCATCGACCACTGCGTCAGCGTGATGGGCTAGGTGCTCCGCATGGAGGATATGAACGAACTGCAGATGACCTGCTTCGAGATCATCAGCTACGTCGGTACCGCCAAGAGCATGTACATCAATGCCGTGCAAAAGGCCAAGGAGGGCGATTTTGACGCCGCCGAGGAGCTTATCAAGCAGGGCGACGAGGCCTATAACGGTGGCCACGATGTTCACATGGGGCTTCTGAAGAAGGAGGCCAACGGCGAGCGTAACGGCGAGGCCCCGTTGATTTTGCTGCATGCCGAGGACCAGATGGCCGGTACCGAGACCATGCGCGTCATGGCGACGGAGCTCATCGAGATTCACAAGCAGTTGCAGGCACTTAAGGCCTAATCGGCGTTATCGCCGCGACGGACCGTGAGGTCCAATAGACAACATAGTCCCTTTGACGGGCGCCGGGAGCCTCCGCCTCCCGGCGCCTTTATTTTTGGGGATGGTCTTGCGCGGCCTGTTGGGCAGCCATTTGCGTTTCCCCAGATAAAACCTGTCAAAACAAACCTGTCCCTTTTTGGTAGGTTTTTGCCTTGGGAGCGGTACCATACAGGCAATGTTTAAACGAGAAAGGTGGGCTCCCATGGAACCTAAGCAGTATTACATCGGCATCGACGTCGGCGGCACTTCGGTTAAGGAGGGTCTGTTCGACGAGGACGGCAACCTGCTGGCCAAGGCCAGCGTGTCTACGCCTCCTATCGTTGACGCTGCGGGCTTTGCCGCGGTGACCGAGGCTATCGACCAGGTGGTCGCCAAGGCACGGATTCCGCGTGCCTTTGTGGCGGGCATTGGCCTGGCCGTTCCGTGCCCCATCCCGGCATCGGGCGATGCCAAGGTCAAGGCCAACATTGCCATTAACCTGCCCGAACTGAGGATCGCCATTCAGAAGCACTGCCCCGACGCGGTCGTTAAATACGAGAACGATGCCAACGCCGCCGCCATGGGCGAGGCCTGGCTCGGCTCTGCCAAGGGCGTACAGAACGTGGTGATGGTCACCATCGGTACCGGCGTGGGCGGCGGCGTTATCGTTAACGGCGACGTGGTATCGGGTGTTGTGGGCGCCGGCGGCGAGATTGGCCACATGTGCCTGAACCCGGCTGAGGAGCGCACCTGCGGCTGTGGCGGCCATGGCCATCTGGAGCAGTATTCCAGCGCCACCGGCGTGGTGAGCAACTACCTTGCCGAGTGCAAGAAGGCGGGCGTCGAGCCCATTGAGCTCACCGGCCCCTCCGATTCCAAGGACGTGTTCCAGGCCTGCCGCGAGGGCGACAAACTCGCGCTGGCAGCTGCCGATACCATGGCTGACTATCTCGGCCGTGCTCTGGCACTTATCGCCAACGTGGTCGACCCCGAGATGTTCCTGATCGGTGGCGGCGCGTCCGCTTCGGCCGATGTCTACCTCGATAAGGTTCGCGAGCACTTTAAGCAATACGCGCTTTCCGCCTCGCGCGAGACGCCCATTAAGGTCGCTTCGCTCGGAAACGACGCCGGCATCATCGGCGCTGCCTACGTAGCCCTGCGCGCCGCCGGTAAATAGCTGCTGCAAGGGGGTCAAGTTGCTTTGCACCAATACGGTGCAAAAGGGACAGCCTTGGCCCCCATGCCTGCCCCAAAATATGCCGTGCCCCTTCCGTCTGCGAAGGCTCGGCGCCAGCGTGCTACCATAGCTACGTCCAAGTACACATATCAAGTGGAGGATATCCATGGCAAACGTTCTTGTCTTTGGTCACCAGAACCCCGATAACGACGCCATCATGAGCGCCGTCGTCCTGTCCCAGCTGCTCAATCAGGTTGAGTATGCCGGCAACACCTACGAGGCTTGCGCTCTGGGCCAGCTTCCGGCCGAGTCCGCCAAGCTGCTCGCCGACGCCGGCATCGCCGAGCCCCGCGTGATCGAGTCCGTCGAGGCCGGTCAGCTCGTCGTCCTCACCGACCACAACGAGTCCGCCCAGTCCGTCGCCGGCCTTAAGGACGCCACGGTCTTTGGTGTTGTCGACCATCACCGCATCGGCGACTTCGAGACCGCCGGCCCGCTGCACTACATCTGCCTGCCCTGGGGCTCCAGCTGCACCATCGTCACCAAGCTCGCCGGCGTGCTCGGCGTTGAGCTTTCCGACGTCCAGGCCAAGCTGCTGCTCTCGGCCATGATGACCGACACGCTCATGCTCAAGAGCCCCACCACCACCGATGTCGACCGCGCCGTCGCCGCCAAGCTCGGCGAGCAGGTGGGCGTCGACCCGGTCAAGTTTGGCATGGAGGTCTTCCTTACCCGTCCGTCTGGCTCCTTCACCGCAGCCGAGATGGTCGGCAACGACATCAAGATGTTCGAGCCCGCCGGCAAGAAACTGCTCATCGGCCAGTACGAGACCGTTGACAAGAGCCGCGCTCTCGGCATGATCGACGAGATCCGCGAGGCCATGCGCGCCTACGCCGCCGAGAAGGGTGCCGACGGCATCGTCCTATGCATCACCGACATCATGGAGGAGGGCTCGCAGGTCCTGCTCGAGGGCGAGACCGAGGCTGCTCAGAAGGGCCTGGGCATTGCCGACGAGCACGACGGCGTCTGGATGCCGGGCGTCCTTTCCCGTAAGAAGCAGGTCGCTGCCCCCATCATGGCCGCCTGCTAGGTTTAGTTGACCAAACGCCACGACCGGATCGCGGACGCCCCGCGCTCCGGTCGTTTTTTGTGCGCGGGGCCGCGTCCGCTATTGGACGGGCGCCCGTGCCGTTGAGCAAATAATGTTCAACCTGTGGTTCCGCTTTTCGGCCGCGCCTGCGTGCTTGTCGTGCAGGGTAGGCTAGATGCAAGCGTAATACGTTAGAGCGCGGCGCCGCCACTTGGGCGGGCCGTGCTTTTTTAAGACGGGAGCTTTCCCGTGAAAGGAGCCGCCCATGGCAGCAACTGAGCAGCTGTTCAACGTCCGTGAGCGCAAGCGCTTTGAACGCCACGACATTTGGGAGCGCATTGCCGAGAACGGCACGATTTCCGCCGCCGTCATGGTCTTCGCCGCCATCGCCGCCGTCATTTGCGCCAATACCGATGCCTACGAGGCCATCCATCACTTTTTGGAGACCCCGCTGTATGTGGGTCTGGGCAACCTTACGGCCGGTCTTACCGTTGAACTTTTCGTCAACGACTTCCTCATGGCGATTTTCTTTTTGTTGGTGGGCATTGAGCTTAAGTACGAGATGACGGTCGGCGAGCTCAAGAATCCGCGTCAGGCCATGCTTCCCATGCTGGCGGCCGTGGGCGGCGTCGTCGTTCCCGCCTGCATCTACCTGATCTTTAACCATGCCGGCGCCCGCAACGGTTGGGCCATCCCCATGGCAACCGATATTGCCTTTGCGCTGGGCGTGCTGTCGCTTTTGGGCAACCGCGTGCCCAACGGCGTGCGCGTGTTCTTCTCGACGCTCGCCATCGCCGACGACCTTATCTCCATCGCCGCCATCGCCATCTTCTACGGTCAGAGCCCCAATCCGTTTTGGTTGGGCGCCGCCGCGCTGGTGACCTGCGCGCTCGTGTGGCTCAACAAGACGCAGCATTACCGCCTTGCCCCGTATTCGGTACTGGGTCTGCTGTTGTGGTTCTGCATGTTCAAGAGCGGCGTACATGCCACGCTCGCCGGCGTCATCTTGGCCTTTACCATCCCGGCCAAGTGCGGCGTCAAGCTCGATAGCCTCACCGATTGGTTGGGCGAGTGCCTGCCGCTGCTTGATGACCGCTACGACGACGAGGCACACATCCTGGGCCAGCATGACTTTACCGTCTCGACCACCAGGGTCGAGCGCGTCATGCACCGCGTGACCCCGCCGCTCATCCGCATGGAGCGTCTGATCTCCACGCCGGTCAACTTTGTGATTCTGCCGATCTTTGCGTTCGTCAACGCGCAGGTTCGCCTAGTGGGCGTGGACATGAGCACACTGCTCACCGATCCGGTGACGCTCGGCGTGTACTTTGGCATGCTGCTGGGCAAGCCGATTGGTATCTTTGGCATGACGTTTGCCCTGGTTAAGTTTAGGGTCTGCGAGCTGCCGCATAACGTTAACTGGCACATGATTGCCGGTGTGGGCATTCTGGGCGGCATCGGCTTCACCATGTCGATCCTCATCAGCGGCCTTGCCTTCCCGACGGCCCAGTTTGAGGTCCTGGCCGCCAAGGCCGCCATCCTTGCCGGTTCGGTCACCGCTGCCATGCTCGGTATGATCTACATGAGTGTGGTCTGCAAACACCCCGCGCCCAAAGACAAGTAAAAGCATATACAAGTTTGAAAACGCCGCCTGTGGACACCATCACAAGCGGCGTTTTAGTCAATGGGGACGTTCTTAAATGACTAGGTTTATTCCACGGTGCCGTAGACGGCGCCCCAGCCGTGGGCGGCCAAGGCGGAGTTGAGCTGGTCGCAAAGTGACTGGCGGTCGTAGTAACCGGGCGGCAAAAGGTTCACGATTTCCATGAGATCGGGCGCCAGGTCCAAGATCTCGGCCTGTACGATCAGATCCAGGCGGTCGATGGCGCGGCGGTCGTAAAACAGCCCGTCGACCAGGCGCTGCAGGTCGCCGAATTCCTCGGCCTGGAACGATCCGTATTCCATAGTGCCTCCTTGGGCGCCCCACGCCGGCATGCGCGGCGATTCATAATTCATTGCGATGAACTTAATCTATCACGGCTTCATGCCGTTGCGGCGGTGGCGGTCTATACTTAGACGAACTGCAACGTCCCGCTTCGCGAAAGGTCGCACCCATGCAGACGATCTACCAGAAGATGGAAACCACCGAACTCGATGCCGCCATCGAGGCGCTCAAAGCCGAGGTCGCCGAGGTCAAGGCCAAGGGCCTGGCGCTCGACATGGCCCGCGGCAAGCCGTCGCCCTCCCAGGTGGACATCTCTCGACCCATGCTCGATATCCTCAATGCCGATGCCGATCTGCACGACGGCAACGTCGACTGCTCAAACTACGGTTGCTTTGAGGGCATTCCCTCGGCACGCAAGCTGGCGGGGGAGTTCCTGGGTTGCCCTGCCGAGCAGACGCTCGTACTGGGTTCGTCGAGCCTTCTGATCGAGCACGATATCGCCGGCATGTTTTGGCGCTGCGGTTCGTGCGGCAGCGAGCCTTGGGAGGCTTACGAGGCCGCGCACGACGGCAAGAAAGTCAAGTTCCTGTGCCCTGTTCCCGGCTACGACCGTCACTTTGGCATCACCGCCGACCTGGGTATCGAGAATGTCCCCGTCGCGATGACCGACAACGGCCCCGACATGGACGAGGTCGAGCGTCTGGTTGCCGCCGACGACTCCATCAAGGGCATCTGGTGCGTGCCCAAGTATTCCAACCCCACGGGCATCACCTTTAGCGAGGACACCGTGCGTCGCCTGGTCGAGATGCCCACGGCCGCGCCCGATTTCCGCATCTTCTGGGACAACGCCTACTGCGTGCACGACCTGTACGACGAGACCGACGAGCTCGCCAATATCTTCGACCTCGCTCGCGCGGCGGGCACCGAGGACCGCGTGGTGGCTTTTGCCTCGACGTCCAAGATTACCTTCCCGGGCGCCGGCATCGGCTTCATCGGTGCGAGCCCCGCGGTCATCGCCGAGTTCTCCAAGCGCCTGAAGGCCGGCCTCATCAGCGCCGACAAGCTCAACCAGCTGCGCCACGTGCGCTTCCTTCCCACCATCGAGGCGGTCAAGGAGCACATGAAAAAGCATGCCGAGTTCCTGCGTCCGCGCTTTGAGGCCGTTGAACGCAAGCTCACCGAGGGCCTGGGCGATACGGGCTGTGCCACCTGGACGCACCCCCGCGGCGGCTACTTTGTAAGCTTCGATGGTCCCGAGGGCTCGGCCCAGAAGGTCGCCGCGCTTTGCGCCGACCTGGGCGTCAAGCTCACGCCGGCCGGTGCCACCTGGCCCTATGGCAAGGATCCGCGCGATACCAACATCCGTATTGCGCCGAGCTATCCCACGGTCGAGGACCTGGAGGCCGCGCTCGACGTGCTGGTGCTGGCCGTTAAGCTTGTCGCTGCCGAGCTTGCTCGTGCCGAGCGCGCCTAACGCCTAGGGCCCCGCAAGTCCGCGCCCAGTACTATCCGCACTTTCGATACGTAAAGGAGCGTATACATGGATTTGGGTATTTCCACCAACCCCACGCCGGAGATCTACACCATTAAGGTAACCGGCGAGATCGATATCTCTAACGCCGATAGCCTGCGCAATGCTATCGACCTGGCGCTCGAGCAGCCCACTGAGGCCGTTGAGCTCGATTTTGCCCAGGTGAGCTACATCGATTCGACGGGCATTGGCGTGCTCGTGGGCGCCGCGCACCACGCGGTCGACCACGGTAAGCGCTTTAGCTGCACTAATGTGCAGCCCCAGGTGATGCGCGTGGTTCAGCTGCTGGGCGTCGACCAGGAGATTTCGATCACGGCGGCATAATCTTTGCCCCCAAAAGGGCGTGCCGTTTGGCATATGTTTGTGATGCGCTCGGACGTTTTGGCGTCCGGGCGCTATACTTGACCGAATGAATAGACGAGTTCCGGCCGAATGGCGCGGTGCGGGCTCGACTCACATCGAGCCTTGGAGGTATGTGTGTTTGGTATTGGAGAGGGTGAGCTCGCGATCATCGTGGTCTTCGGCTTTTTGCTGTTTGGCCCGGATAAGCTCCCACAGATGGGCCGCACGATCGGCCGTGCCATTCGTCAGTTCCGCGAGACGCAGGAAAAGATGACGGCCGTTGTTCAGTCCGAGATCATCGATCCGGTAAGCGAGGCTGCTTCGGCTCCGGTCAAGCCCAAGAAGGCTGCCGTCGATGACGATTCCGATGCGGACGAGGATGCCGCCGGGACGGCTGCACCCGCAAAGAAGGAGACCTTTGCCGAGCGCCGTGCCCGCCTTGCCGCCGAGAAGGCCGCGAGCGAGGGTGCTGCTGGGGGCGAGAATGCTGCCGAGGAGCCTGCGACCGAGGGCACCGACGCCGGGTCCGCCGATGCCGCTGCCGAGCCCGAGACTGCTGCAGAGCCGGAGCCCGAGCCTGAGCCTGCAGAGCCCACGACGGCTGACCTCTACGCCCGTCGTCCCCGCAAGCGCAAGGCCGTCGTCGACCAGCTCGCTCGCGAGCTCGAGGCCGAAGACGACGCTGCTGCCGCCGACGCCCCGAAGGGAGGCGATGAGTAATGCCTATCGGACCTGCGCGTATGCCGCTCTTCGATCACCTGGGAGAGCTCCGTCGCCGCCTGACCATCGTGGTCGTGTCGGTGTTTGCCGCCGCTATCGTGCTGTATTTCGCCACGCCTGTTGTGCTCGACATCCTGGAAGATCCCATCCGCTCCTTTGTGCCGGACGGTAAGTTCTACATCACTACCACGCTCGGCGGCTTTGGCTTGCGCTTCTCGCTGGCCATCAAAATGGCCGTTGTCATGTGCACGCCCATGATCATCTGGCAGATCTTGGCGTTTTTCCTGCCGGCGCTTCGCCCCAACGAGCGCAAGTGGGTCGTGCCCACGGTGCTCGCCTCGACGGTGCTGTTCTTCCTGGGCGCAATCTTTTGCTACTTCATCATCATCCCTGCAGGCTTTGAGTGGCTCATCGGCGAGACCTCGGCCGTCGCTACGGCGCTGCCCGATCTGGAGAACTACGTCAACATGGAGCTGCTCTTTATGATTGGCTTTGGTGTGGCGTTCGAGCTGCCGCTCATCATCTTCTACCTGTCCGTCTTCCACATCGTGTCCTACGCGGCCTTCCGCAGTGCCTGGCGTTATGTATACGTTGGCCTGCTTGTGGGCTCGGCTGTGATTACGCCCGACGGCTCGCCCGTTACGCTGGGGCTCATGTATGGCGCCCTGCTCTCGCTCTACGAGATTTCGCTCGCCATCGCTCGCGTGGTCATTACCGCGCGCGAGGGCAAGGAGGGCTTGTTTGTGAGCCGTCTGGACCTGTTTTCGGACGACGAAGAGGACGACGAGGAGTAAATCGGTATGCACGAGGTTGGCATTGTCAACGGCATACTCGATACAGTGATTCGCGCGGCGCGTGGGGCGGGGGCCTCGCGCGCCGTTTTGGTAACGCTGCGTATCGGGGATATGACCGAGGTCGTGCGCGAAGCACTCGACTTTGCGTGGGAGACATTTCGCGACGAGGACCCGCTCACGCGCGGCTGCGAACTTGCCGTGGAGGAGGTCCATCCACAAAGCGAGTGCCAGGACTGCGGTGAGGTCTTCGATCACGACCGTTTCCATTGCCGCTGCCCTCAATGTGGCGGCGCCAACGTGCGCCTGCTGCACGGCCGCGAGCTCGACATCGCCAGTATCGAAATCGAAACCCCCGACGATTAACCCGCCAGCCACCTGGGGACAGGGTACAAAGGGGCTAAAGTAAGGAGCGCTAAGTATGGCCGAGAAAACGATTGATATCGCGTCGCCGATCCTGTCGCGCAACGAGCGCCTGGCAGATCAGCTGCGTCAGCGATTTAATGAGACAGGCACCTATGTGATCAATGTGCTGTCGAGCCCTGGCTCGGGCAAGACCACTACGATTCTGGGCACCAACGAGCGCCTGCGCGACAAGGCCGGCTTGCGCTGCGCCGTCATCGAGGGCGATATCGCCTCGGACGTCGACGCCATCACCATGAAGGAAGCCGGCATGCCCGCCATCCAAATCAACACGGGCGGCCTGTGCCACCTCGAGGGCAACATGATCATGGAGGCCGTTGACGCCTTCGACCAGGCTGTGGGTCTGGAAAACATCGACGTCATCTTTATCGAAAACGTGGGCAACCTGGTCTGCCCAGTCGACTTTGACCTGGGCGAGAACCTGTCTATCATGATCCTCTCGGTGCCCGAGGGCGACGACAAGCCCATCAAGTACCCGGGCATCTTCCAGCACGCCGGCGCACAGCTGCTCAACAAGGTCGATGTGGCCCCGGCTTTCGATTTTGACATGGATAGGTATACTAAGACACTCGATGACCTCAATCCGCAGGCGCCGCGGTTTGCCGTGAGCGCGCGCAAGGGCGAGGGCATGGATGCCTGGTGCGATTGGCTCATCGGGCAGATTGAGCAAGCAAGGGCGTAAGTCGGCCGCCATACGGGCGGGCGTAGCCGCAGAGATACGAGATAGGAGCCTCTTTTGAAGCTCATCATCGCCGAGAAAAACGACGCCGCGCGTCAGATTGCCGAGCGTCTGTCCACGGGTAAGCCCAAAAAGGACAAGGTGTACAACACCGCCATCTACCGTTTTGAGTGGAAAGGCGAGGAGTGCGTGACGATCGGCCTTGCCGGTCACATCCTCGCGCCCGATTTTTGTGACAGTGTGCTGTTCGATAAAAAGCTGGGCTGGTATTCGGTCACCGAGGACGGCGAGATGCTGCCGGCCGACATACCCGATGGCTTGGCACGTCCGCCCTACGACACCAAGCGCAAGCCGTTTCTTGCCGATGGCATCTCAATCAAGGGCTGGAAACTCGAGAGCCTGCCTTACCTCACCTGGGCGCCCGTCATTAAGCTACCGGCCGAGAAGGAACTCATTCGTTCGCTCAAGAACCTCGCTAAAAAGTCTGACAGCGTCATCATCGCTACGGACTTCGATCGCGAGGGCGAGCTGATCGGTTCGGACGCCCTCAACAAGGTGCGCGAGGTTGCGCCCGACCTGCCGGTCGCCCGCGCCCAGTATTCTTCGTTTACCAAGGCCGAGATCACGCAGGCCTTCGATAATCTCGTCTCGCTCGACCAGAACCTGGCCGACGCGGGCGAGAGCCGTCAGCACATCGACCTCATTTGGGGTGCGGTGCTCACGCGCTACCTGACGCTCGCCAAGTTTGGCGGCTTTGGCAACGTGCGCTCTGCCGGCCGCGTGCAGACGCCGACGCTTGCCCTGGTGGTCGAGCGCGAGCGCGAGCGCATGGCGTTTGTGCCCGAGGACTATTGGCAGATCCGCGGCATGGGCGCCGCACAGGGTGCTGCCGAGGACGACCGCTTTAAGATTGCGCACAAGACGGCACGCTTTACCGACAAGGATGCTGCCGAGACAGCGTACGGCCACGTTGACGGCGCTACGACGGCGACCGTTGCCGCGGTGACCAAGCGCTCGCGTAAGCAGCAGCCGCCCACGCCGTTTGCGACCACCTCGCTGCAGGCTGCCGCCGCGGCCGAGGGCATCTCGCCTGCGCGTACGATGCGCATCGCCGAGTCCCTCTACATGGCCGGTCTCATCAGCTATCCGCGTGTCGACAACACCGTGTACCCTGCGACGCTCGATCTGGGCGCCGTGGTGAGCGACCTGGCAAAGATCAATCCGGCGCTGGCGCCCGTATGCAAAAAGGTGCTCGCCGGTCCCATGAAGCCCACGCGCGGCAAGGTCGAGACCACCGACCACCCGCCTATCTATCCCACGGGCGAGGGCGATCCGTCCACGCTCGACGGTGGCCAGCGCAAGCTCTACGACCTCATCGCCCGCCGCTTCCTGGCGACGCTCATGGGTCCCGCGACCATCGAGAACACCAAGCTCGAGCTCGATGTGAACGGTGAGCCGTTCGTGGCTTCGGGCGATGTGCTCGTGACCCCGGGTTTCCGCGAGGCATACCCGTACGGCCTTAAGCGCGACGAGCAGATGCCGCCGCTGGAGCAGGGCGATACGGTCGACGTATTCGACATTAAGCTCGAGGCCAAACAGACCGAGCCGCCCGCGCGCTACAGCCAGGGCAAGCTCGTGCAGGAGATGGAAAAGCGCGGCCTGGGCACCAAGTCCACGCGTGCGAGCATCATCGAGCGCCTGTACGCCGTGCGCTACCTCAAAAACGATCCCGTGGAGCCGAGTCAGCTGGGCATCGCCATCATCGATGCACTGTCGCAGTTTGCCCCGCGCATCACGAGCCCCGATATGACCAGCGAGCTCGACGGCGACATGACTCGCGTGGAGCGCGGCGAGGACACCGAAGAGCATGTCGTGACGCACTCGCGCGCGCTGCTGGCCGGTGTGCTCGACGAGCTGCTCAAGCATACGCAGGAGCTGGGAGACGCCATCAGCGACGCCGTCACGGCTGATGCGCGCGTGGGCGCCTGCCCCAAGTGCGGCAAGGACTTGGTTATGAAGACGAGCGCCAAGACCCGCGGCAGCTTTATCGGCTGCATGGGCTGGCCCGACTGCGATGTGACCTATCCGGTGCCGAGCGGCGTCAAGGTGAGCCCGCTCGAGGGCGAGGCCGCCGTGTGCCCCGAGTGCGGTGCGCCGCGCATTAAGTGCCAGCCGTTCCGCCAGAAGGCCTTCGAGATTTGCGTGAACCCCACATGCCCCACTAACTACGAGCCCGACCTTAAGGTGGGCGAGTGCAAGGTGTGCGCCGAGGCCGGACGTCATGGCGATCTGATTGCACACAAGAGCGAGAAGAGCGGCAAGCGCTTTATCCGCTGCACCAACTATGACGATTGCGGCGTGAGCTATCCGCTGCCGGCGCGCGGCAAACTCGAAGCGACGGGCGAGACCTGTCCCGAGTGCGGCGCTCCCATCGTGGTGGTCAACACGGCGCGCGGTCCGTGGCGTATCTGCGTCAACATGGACTGCCCGACCAAGGAGAAGAAGCCCGCCCGCGGCCGCAAGACTGCGACCAAGGCGAGCACGACGAAGAAGACCACGGCAGCCAAGAAGACTTCGACCGCCAAGAAGTCGACCGCCAAGAAGACTGCCGCGAAAAAGACGACCACCAAGAAGGCGGCCGCCGACAAGTAACCGAGCACATATAGACACGGCGGGGCCGGGCGCGCAAATGCAAATGCGAGCCCGGCCCCACTTCTAAGTTGCGGTGAAATAGGGACTGTTTTTGCTGACAAAAGGCCTAATCAATCCCTATTTCACCGCAAGTTTTGATCAGTTGTTGGGATTACTTCACCTCGACGGGCTTGGCGCCGGGATGGCGGTCCTCAAAGTCCTGACGGTACTTATTGTCATTGGTGCCCGCCACGTTGTCGCGTGACAGCGGCGCCACGATCTCATTCTTGTGGTCCGCGGGCTTTGCGTACTTCAGGCTGATCTCCCAGGCATCGCAGATCGCGTCAATGCGGTGGTCCAGGTCGTCATACAGGGCAACGATGTCTTTCCAGGAGCTGTAGTTCTTGGAGCTCGTCGGGACGTCCAGGTCCTCGACGATATCGTAGTACTGCTCGATGGTGTCCTCCGTGCGCTCGGCGACGTCGGCGAGATTTTGACGGGCGGTGCGATCTTCTTCCAGATAGCTGCCATTGAAGGCCTGCGCGCAGGCGCGGACCTGGCTATCGAGATCTTCGAGCAGGTCGTAGTATTCGCTCAGGCGACGGTAGAGGTTTTGCTCGGAGAGGGTTGCCTGGCTGCCATCCTCGTCGTCCTCGTCGTCATCGTCAAAAAGGCTATTGGGGTCGCCGAGAGACTTAAGGTCATCATCGTCAACATCATGGTGCAGCTTAGTAATCTCGGCAGTCGTTTGCGTGGCGGCGTTGTCGAAAGGCTTGATCACAAAGAAAACGACCAGGGCGATGATGATTGCCACCAGCACAACGATAACGGCGATAAGCGCCTTGGTGCTGCTCTTTTTGGCGGCGGGGGCCTGCGGTGAATCAGGCGCGTACGTAGATGCCGGTTGCTGTTGGGGCGGGGTGTCCGCGACGGGCATGCGCTGCGTCGTTTCGACCGCTACGGGGCCGGCAGCGGGGTCGGGGCGATAGGCGAGGGGGTCGTCCGATTTGGTTTGCGGCGTATCGAGGGAACCGCTCCGCTCAAACGCGGGCTGGCCATTGCTCGCGGCTGTCTGCTCAACGGGTGCACCGCATGAGGTGCAGAACTTGGCATCATCTGCAAGAAGTTTGCCGCACGAGGCGCAATACCGAGACATTGCCACTCCTTTCGCCACATTTCAAATCAATACGACGATTATACCCAGCGCTCAAAAAAGTCGGCAGCTAGGGACGTTCCTTTTCTGCCGGTACTTTAGGAACGTCCCTAGCTGTCGCCTAGTCATTTAAGAGCGTCCCCAATGACTACCCAATGACTAGGCCCGATTTGGGGTGCGCCTGCCCCTGGGGTATCATGGCTTGGTTGATATATCTGCATTTATGCGCCTTGTAGGAAGGGGCTGCGCTCATGGCTTTTGAGCCCGCTCAACATAGCTTTATCACGCTCGAGGGCGTCGATGGTGCCGGCAAGTCCACGCAGGCGCGTCTGCTTGCCCGCGCGCTCGAACTCGCTGGCTACCAGGTTGTGAGCCTGCGCGAGCCGGGCGGCACCGCCATCAGCGAAAAGATCCGTGCTCTGCTGCTCGACCCCGCCAATACGGCGATGGGCGACACCTGCGAGTTGCTGCTCTACGAGGCTGCGCGTGCCCAGCTGGTGCACGAGGTCATCGCGCCCGCCCTCGCGGCCGGCAAGGTGGTCCTGTGCGATCGCTTCTACGATTCCACGACCTGCTACCAGGCGTTTGCCGATGGCCTCGACCGTCAGATGGTACGCGATGCCAACAACCTGGCTGTCGCCGGTACGCACCCGGCGCTCACACTCGTCTACCACATCACGCCAGAGCAGGCAGCGCTACGCATGGCAGCCCGTGGTGCGGCAGATCGTATGGAGGCTAAGGGCATGGCATTCCAGGAGCGTGTCTACCAGGGATTTTGTGCCATTGCTGCCGAGGAACCAAGCCGCGTAAAGCTCATCGATGCCACCGCGCCCATCGAGGAAGTCTTCGAGAAGACGGTCGAGCAGGTTCGCGCGTACGGTCTCGACATTCCGCAAGACGCCGTCGCCGCCGCGCTTGCCAAGGAGGGCGAGTAACATGGCCCCCGCTCAGGCAAGCCTGCTGGCCAAGCTCGACACCCAACAGCGCGTGCGCGACTTTTTGACCAACGCCGTCGCCAGCGGCCGCGCATCGCACGCCTATCTGTTTTTAGGCGCTCCCGGCGCCGGCAAACTCGATGCCGCATGGGCGCTCGCCCAAGCTTTCCTGTGCGAGCAGGACGGCTGCGGCGCATGCGACAGCTGCGTGCGCGTTGCTCGGCACACGCATCCCGACGTGCACTATTACACGCCCGAGAGCGCCACGGGCTACCTCATTGCCCAGACCCGCGAGCTGCTCGATGACGTGCCGCTGGCGCCCATCCGCGCCAAGGCCAAGGTCTACATCATCGACCGTGCCGAGCAGCTGCGCGCCAACACCGCAAACGCACTGCTCAAGACACTCGAGGAGCCGCCCGAGGGCGTTATGTTCATCTTGCTGGGCACTTCGGCAGACGTGATGTTGCCCACCATCGTGAGCCGCTGTCAGTGCGTGCCGTTTCGGCTGGTGTCGCCCACCGTGGCCGCGCAGGCCGTGAGTCGCGCGACGGGCCAGGATCTCGCGCGCTGTCGCATGGCGGTCGCCGTGGCGGGAAGCCCCACACGCGGCATCGAGTTCCTTAAGAGTGCCGAGCGCCAGGATGCTCGCCGCCAGATGGTCCGCGCCATCGATTCGCTCATCGCTGCCGACGAGGCTGATGTGCTCAGCCGCGCCAAGTCGCTCATCGTCGCCGTTAAGGCACCGCTCGCCGAGGTCAAGTCCACACAGGAAAAGGTGCTCGAGCAAAACGCCGACTACCTGTCGCGTGGAGCATTGAAGCAGCTTGAGGACCGCAACAAGCGCGAACTCAACGCGCGCGAGCGTTCGGGTATCATGGAAGCGCTGGCGAGCGCGCGGACGCTCATGCGCGACGTGCTGCTGACGCTTCAGGATGAGGCGGCAGGCGTTGTGAACGAGGACGTGCGCGACACGATCGGGCGGCTTGCCGCGGCGACGAATGTTGCGGGTGCCACCCAGGCGCTCGAGGCGGTTGCCACGGCTGAGCGCAACATCGCCAGAAACGTTACTCCCCAGCTGGCCATTGAGGTCATGCTGTTCGATATCAGGAAGGCACTGAAATGCCGTTAGTCGTACCCGTTAAGTTTACCTACGCCTCGCGCGACCTGTGGTTCGACCCGCAGGATCTGGATATCCTCGAGGCCGATTATGCTATCTGCTCCACCGAGCGCGGAACCGAGATCGGCCTGGTCACGGCAGACCCCTTCGAGGTGCCGCAGGACGAGATCGGCCAGCCGCTCAAGCCCGTGCTGCGCGTGGCGAGCGACATCGACCTGCAGCTTGCCGACGACCTGGCCATTCAGGGCGACGAGGCCATGGTCGATTTCCGCCGTCTGGTCAAAGAGCTCGACCTCGAGATGAAGCCGGTCGGCGTCGAGTACCTGTTTGGCGGCGAGAAGGCCGTGTTTTACTTTGCGGCCGAGGAGCGCGTCGATTTTCGTCAGCTCGTCAAGGATCTGTCCTCGACGCTGCACATTCGCGTCGACATGCGCCAGATTGGCGTGCGCGACGAGACCCGCCTGGTGGGCGGCTATGCCCAATGCGGACAGGAGCTCTGCTGCACGCGCTTTGGCGGACAGTTTGAGCCCGTCTCGATTCGCATGGCAAAAGAGCAAGACCTGCCGCTCAACTCGTCCAAGATCAGCGGCGTATGCGGCCGCCTGATGTGCTGTTTGCGCTATGAGTTCGAGGCGTACAAGGACTTTAAGAGCCGTGCGCCCAAAAAGAAGACGCTCATCGATACGCCGCTCGGCAAAGCGCGTATTCAGGAATATGACACGCCGCGTGAGCAGCTGGTGCTGCGCCTGGAGAACGGCAAAGTCTTTAAGGTCAACCTGGCCGATATGACGTGCTCGGAGGGCTGCAAAAAGAAGGCCGCCGAGCAGGGCTGCAACTGCCGCCCCGACTGCGTGACGCGTGACGTGCTCGAGCGCATCGAGTCGCCCGAGATGCGCCTGGCGCTCATGGAACTCGATCGCGAGAACGGCGTCGACGTGGGCGATGGCCTGTCGAGCGCCGATCGTCTGGCCGGCACATCGATGCCCAAGCGCCGTCGTCGCGATGCCGAATCCGATGCTCGCGCTGCTCAGGGCCAGAGCGAGGGCCGTGGCCGTGGAAAGGGCCGCGGCAAGGCCGAGGCACCCGAGGCCGAGGGGGCGGCCGATGGCCGTCGCCGCCGCAAGCGCGCGGCGTCCGTCGACAATGGCGAGACCGCGGGCAAGAACGCTTCCCGCGAGCGCGAGGCTCAGCAGCCCCAGCAGCAAAATCGCGGCGGTGGCATGAACCCCACGCGCCGTCGTCGCCGCCACCTGTCGAGCGAGGAGCGCGAGGACGCCTTCCGCGCCGCAGCCGCTCGCGAAGCCGGTGCCGCTCCCAAGGGTGGCTCGGGTTCCGATGCGCCTGCCGACAAGGGCGGCAAGCCGCGTGGCGAGGAGGAGCGCGCGCCGCGTCCGCGCCGCCGCCATTCCTCGGGCACGCAGCAGAAGCCCTCGGTTCCTTCCGTGGCCGATCAGGTTTCGGACGGTGAAGTCAAGGTCACGCGCCGTCGCCCCGGCGATGGCGGAGGAACTGCCGCCAAGGCTTCGCGCGGCGGTACTCGCGACGAGCGCGAACCGCGTGAGGATCGCGGTGGCGAGGGCTCGACTGACCAGGGTCAAAAGCGTCGCCGTCGCCGTCGCTCCCGTAAGCCGCGTCAGGACGGTGGCGAGGGCTCGACCCACACCTCGTCCGCACCGCAACCGCCTGCCGGCGAATAGCGCCCGTAAACGGATTTAACCCGCCTGGCCCTAGCACCTCTGGGTATCATGGCTCTACACCGACAGCCCTCCCTCCGCCTTCGCGTAGGGAGGGTTGTGTCATGAAGAGACATTTGAATGTATTGACTCGCTTGCAGGGTGCAGGTGTCCTACCGTTTGCGGATGAATTGCTACCGCTTGCCGAGCGCGCGACATACGAGGCGCTCGAGGCGTTGTCGCCCACGCGATGTGCCGGCTGCGAGCGTTCCGGTGCGCTGATCTGCCAGGATTGTCTGGCGTTGCTCACGCTCATCGACCCACGTCATAGCTGTACCCGATGCGGCGCCCCGTTTGGGGATTTGCTGTGCACTGAGTGTTCGGTCGAGGGCGCGTCCTCGGCAATGGCGGAGGCGCTCGACCGCTGCCTGGCGTGCGCCGTCTACGCGCATCCGCTGCCGCGCATCATCAAGGCGTACAAGGATGCGGGCGAGCGCCGTCTGGCACCGTATCTGGCGGAGTTGCTCTACGATACTGCCTTGCATGCCCAGGTGGCAGCCTCCGATCGCTACGGCAGTGTGCTGTCCGGCGCCGATGCGGTGGTGTTTGTGCCCGCGACTGCGGCAGCGTTTCGGCGGCGTGGATTCGACCATATGGAAGCAATCGCGCGCTCGTTTTGCGATCTTTCGGGTGTGTCGTTGCTGGACGCCCTGGTCAAATACGGTCACGGTGACCAGCGAGAGCTCGGTCGCGATGAGCGCCGGGAACATGCCCGGGGCATGTATGAGACGGTCGAGGATGTGCGCGGCTGCCGTCTGCTGCTCATCGATGATGTCATTACCACGGGCGCGACCATGGCAGCGGCCTCGGCGGAGCTCAAGCGTGCCGGCGCCGCAGCAGTCGATGGCCTCGCTATCGCACGCGTTTGGTAGGGGGTGGTTTTGTGGCAGTGAAGATAGCGCGGCGCATCGAACTGACAAGCGAGCAACTGGCGGCCTCCGTAGTCCTGACCGGTGCCTCGGCGCTGCGCATGATGCGCGCCGAGCGCCGACAAATGGGTTACATCAGCTGGAGAGACCTCGATCCCGATGAAGAGCGCCGTGTGCTGCATACATCGTCTCCCTCGGCCGAGGACATCTATCTTCCCGATTTGGTGCGGATCGGGGCCGTGAGTGGCGATGTTCAAGAAGACTTGTGCCTGCTGGTGGGGTCGGCGAAGCAGCGTCGCCGCATGCCTGGTGCAAGCTGGTCCGTTTGTTCTACAGGCCTGCCGGACGCCTCGATTTTGGAGGTGGAGCCGGGGGTGTACAGCTTGTCTCCCGAGGCCCTCTGTGCCGCCGTTGCGCGCGAAGTCGGCTGTATCCAGGCATTTGCCCTGGCCCAGGAGCTGTGCTCCAAGATTTCGCTGAGCGATCGCGGACGGTATCTGCCTCCCTACAGCTCACCTGTTGCGAACAAGCTTGCAAAGGATAAGGACCAGCCGTCAGATGTGGGCTACTTTGAGGTAGAGCCAGTGCTGACGCCCGATCGCCTGGCAGATTACCTTGCGGCATGCAAGGGGAGCGCGGCCAAGCAGCTGCGGCGGCTGTGCCCCTTTCTGTCGGAAAACCTGCGCTCACCCATGGAATGCATCATGCTTGCCATGTTTTCGCTTCCGTTTTCCTATGGCGGATTTGCCTGCGGTCCCTTTAAGACCGACCACAAGATCGAGTTCAACGACCGAGCGCAGGCGATCTCGGGGATGCCGTATGCGGTTTGCGATGCCCATCAGGAAGCAGCCCGGTTTGACCTGGAATACAACGGTGAGCTGGGCCATTCCTCCCGGAGGGGACGTATCCATGATGAAAAACGCAACACGGGCTTGATTACTATGGGAATCGAGGTCGCGACGGTCAACAACGAAATGCTCTGCGACATGGAAGCGATGGAAGCGCTCGCATGGCGCATCCACCAACGTATGGGTAAGCGATATCGCAACCGTGTTGACGCTTGCAGAAAGAAACAAGAGGCGCTATTTAACACGCTGCGGGCGTGTTTTGGGCTTAAACCCGCCTAGCAATGCTCTGAAACAGGGGGTTGAATACATGCTCTGGCCAAAATATAGCAAATATGAGTACTGCTACAAATTCGGTAACAGCAAAATCAGGGATTTTGGGACTAGAAGATGGCGTAAATCAGAAAGATATTAAACAAATGTGGAATACCCTGGCATCAATCTGACGTTATAGAGAGTGAAAACTGTTTGCAGAGCCAAAAATTCCTGCCACTAATTTGATAACAGTACTCATATTTGCTATTTTTTGGCCACGCGCCCCAAGACGAGCGCGTCGGGGCTCTCCATGGGGAGCTACGGGCTCAATCAGAGCGCGTGCAGCCCGTCCCGACCTGCGAAATCTGTACTCGCGATGCGAATAACGTCCCTAACCTTAAACTATAGCTTGAACTTAGCTATAATGCGCTACGTTCCTGCCAGGCTGTGGTTGCGGACGGACGAAATGCCCATCCTAGTCCAAGACAGACGCGGTCAAAGGGATCCACGTAAGCGACCGCGTGCGCGCGGCGCGATCATGGCGCGTCCTAGATGTAAGCCGCACCGTCCGTTCTACTTTCTTTGGGGCAATACCGCCTCGCGGGCGAGCGGGCCAGTCGTGAAGGTGGCTGCGGCCTCCCGAGCAAACGCCCCGGTGCGCAAGTGTGGGGTCAAATACCAGGTCAGCTGGTGGGAACAACCCGATATTCCGTGCAGGGCACGGATCGTATACGACACAGAAGGCAGGGTAGCGGACATGGTGAGGGGCAGCTTGATGCATGCGGCTCGGTTAGGTGCTGGGACCGCGGCGGTCATTGCCGTTTTGGGCCTGAGTGGATGCGCGTTCAATCCACTGTCCACGTTCACGACGCCCACGATCGACCAGATCGAGCGCGAGACCGTTACCCCCACGGTGTCGGACGACGCCCTGGTCACGCCGGGAACCCTGACGGTCGCTCTCGATACGTCCGATGCCCCGCAAGCCATGCAGGATGCCGACGGAAACCTCACGGGCTATGCGGTCGATGCCGCTCGTGCCCTTGCATGCCGCATGGGTCTCGAGGTCGCCTTTGTCGATGCGTCCTCGGCCGATTCCGCGCTCAGCGATAAAAAGGCGGACATCTTCATTGGCGACGTCAGGTCTACGGACGGCGATATCAGCTCGCTTGGCACCTGTCTGTACGATGCTGCCGCCGTGTTCGGCAAGACCAGCGACGGAGAGTCCCCGAGTGTCTCAACCGACACACTCAACACTGCTACCTTGGGCGTTCAGACTTCCTCGGCCTCGCAGGAAGCGCTCGCCAAGCAGAGCATCACGGCCAACCAAAAGACCT
>CAUAJB010000033.1 GCA_958429225.1 uncultured Collinsella sp. | reverse complement strand
AGCCCCGGCAGGGCGGGTGCTTGCTCAAAATGAGTTCCGCACGCAAAGAAGGCCACTTAATGTGGCCTTCGTCTTGCGCAGGACTGTTCGAAATTTTGAGGAAGCACCCGCCCTGCCGGGGCTCCCGGGTTCCCGTTTACGAGAGCGACGTTCTCAGCAACTCGTTGAAAAGCTTCGGGTTGCCCTTGCCGCGGCTCGCCTTCATGCACTGGCCCACCAAAAAGCCGATGACCTTCTGGTTGCCGTCACGATACTGCTGCGCCTGATCGGCACAGTTTGCCAGCACCTCGTCCACGATCGGCTGCAGCGCGCCGGCGTCGCTCACCTGACGCATACCGCGCTCGTCGACGATCTTGTTGGGGTCGTCGCCGGTCTGGGCCATGGCCTCAAAGACCTCGTGCGCCTGGTTGGAGCTGATGGCATCGGTCGCGAGCAGCTTGGCCAGCGCCGCCACCTGAGCCGGCGCGATGCCGGACTCGGTCAGCGAGACGCTCGCGCCCTTAAGATAGGCGATCATCTCGTTCACCAGCAGGTTTGCGACCGTCTGGGCCTCCTTGCCAGCCATACCGGCAGCGGCAGCCTCAAAGAACTCGGCAAACTCCGGGTCGCCGGCAATCTGCTCGGCGTCGGCCGCCTTAATGCCAAAGTCGGCCTCAAAACGGGCGCGCTTGGCATCGGGCAGCTCGGGGATCTCGCCACGGCAACGGTCGATGAACTCGTCGTCCAGATCGAACGGCGCCAGATCGGGGTCGGGGAACAGGCGATAGTCGTCGGCCGTTTCCTTCACACGCATGACCACGGTGCGCTTGCGGCTGGGCTCCCAGTGGCGGGTCTCTTGATAGATGATGCCGCCCTCCTCGAGTACCTCGGCCTGGCGGCAAATCTCGTAGGCAAGGCCGTCGTGCAGGCTCTTAAATGAGTTGAGGTTCTTGAGCTCGGTCTTGGTGCCCAGCTTGGTCTCGCCGCGGCGGCGAAGCGACACGTTGCCGTCGCAACGCATGGAACCCTTCTCCATGGAGCAGTCCGAAATGCCCAGCGTCACAAAGATGCGACGGAGCTTCTCCATAAACAGGCGAGCCTCCTCGGGCGTGCGCAGGTCGGGCTCGGTCACGAGCTCAATCAAAGGCGTGCCGCAGCGGTTGTAGTCGACGAGCGACTCGGCCGCGGCGGTAATGCGGCCCTCGGCACCGCCCACGTGGACCATCTTGGCAGCGTCCTCCTCCATGTGGATGCGCAGGATGCGGATGGGCACCGTGTAGGAACCGTCCTCGCGACGCTCGGGCATCTGCAGGTTGGACGCATCGTAGCTGGCCAGGTGACCGGCACGCTGATTGCCTTCGCGCATGGTCGACGTCATGGACGTGGACAGGCCCTCGGCGTTGGCCGAGGCGCTCGCCAGGCTCTGAGCCTCGGCCTCGCCAAACGCGCAGTCGGGGCGCTCGGCGGCACCGCGACCGGTCACGTCCAGGTCCAGATGGCCGTACATGGCAAAGGCGACCGGACCCTGCGTGGTCTGGAAGTTCTTGGCCATGTCGGGATAGAAGTAGTGCTTGCGATAGAACATCGAGTGGCGCTGGATCTCGCAGTTGGTGGCAAGACCGGCCTTGACGATGCTCTCGATGGCGCGCTTGTTGGGCACCGGCAGGGCGCCGGGCAGGCCCAGGCACACCGGGCACACGTTGGCGTTGGGCTCGTCATCGTGGCTGAGCTTGCAGTTGCAGAACATCTTGGTATCGAGTGCGGTGAGCTCGGTATGGATCTCCAGGCCGATCACGGCCTCCCAATCCTGCAGGACCTCGGAAAGCTCCTTCATTACAGCTCGCCTCCCTTCCCGGCAAAATCGGGCGCGACGGAAAGCGCGGGCGCACCCGTAGCGGCATCGGCAAAGCCGCGCTCCAGGGCGCGGGCAAACGTGAGCAGCTGACGGTCCTTAAAGGCCGGACCCACCAGCTGGGCAGAAACGGGCAACTGAGTATCCTCGCCCAAGCCCAGCGGCACTGAGATACCACCGTTGCCGCAGATGTTGAGCGAGATGGTGTACAGGTCGGAGAGGTACATCTGCGTGGGGTCGCTAATCTCGCCAAACTTAAAGGCCGTGCGCGGCGAGGCGGGCATGAGGATGGTGTCCACCTTGGCATACGCGGCGTCGTAGTCCTGCGTGATGAGCGTGCGGGCCTTTTGCGCTGCGTAGTAGTACTTGTCGTACACGCCCGAGCTCAGCAGGTAGGCGCCGAGCATCTGACGGCGCTTGGCCTCGGCGCCAAAGCCGTGGGCGCGCGACAGCGAGCTCTGGTCGGACAGGTTGGCGCAGCCCTCCTCCTGATAGCCGTAGCGAATGCCGTCGAAGCGGGCCAGGTTGGAGAACGCCTCGGCCGGGCCGATGACGTAGTAGGCGGCGATGGCGGCGTCCAGGTGCGGCAGGTCGACCTCGACCAGCTCGGTGCCCTGGTTCTGCAGCTCCTGGGCGGCACGCTGAACAGCGGCCTTGACCTCGGGCGTCAGACCCTCGGCCTCCATAAACGCAGGAATGATGCCCACGCGCTTGCCCTCGATGCTGTCGTTGAGATGCTCGGTAAAGTCGACGGCGCAATCCTGGCTGGTGCAGTCGTACGGATCGTGGCCCGCGCCGGTAAGCGCGTTCATGGCCAGCGCGACATCCTCGACCGTGCGGCCAAAGGGGCCCACCTGGTCGAGCGACGAGCCAAAGGCAACCACGCCGTAACGGCTCACGGCACCATACGTGGGCTTAAAGCCCACCACGCCGCACAGCGACGCCGGCTGGCGAATGGAGCCGCCGGTGTCCGAGCCCAGCGAGAGCGCGACCTCGCCCGCGGCGACGGCGGCAGCGGAGCCACCCGAGGAGCCGCCGGGCACGCGCTCGGTATCCCAAGGGTTGTTGGTGCGGTGGAAGGCCGAGCTCTCGGTAGAGCTGCCAAAGGCAAACTCGTCCATGTTGACCTTGCCCATGGGCAGGCAGCCGGCATCGAGCATGCGCTGGACGCAGGTGGCGGTGTAGACGCTCTGGTAGTCCCCGAGCATGCGGGAAGCGCAGGTGGTGCGCGTGCCCACGAGGTTCATGTTGTCCTTGATGGCCAGCGGCACGCCCGCGAGCGGAGGCAGCGGCTTGCCTGCGGCACGGTCGGCATCCACGCGCGCGGCGGCCTCGAGCGCAAGCTCGGGCGCCACCTGCAGGAATGCCTGGACCCCGCCTTCGCGCGCCTCGATGGCGGCAAGAGAGGCCTGGGCTATCTCGGTAGCGGTGAAGTCGCCGGCGGCAACGCCCGCGGCAATCTGGGCGGCGGTAAGGGAATCGAAGCTCTGTGCCATTACTCGCTCTCCCCCTCTCCCAAAATGGACGGCACGCGGAAGTAGCGGTTGCGCGCGCTGCCGGCGTTTTCGAGCGCAACGTCGAGCGGCAGATCGCGCTCGGGCTCGCGCAGGTCGTCGCCCATCACGTTGGACAGGCTTCCGATGGGATGGAACGTGGGCTCCACGTCGGGCAAGTCATATTGCAAGACGGGCTCGAGCATCTGGACGGCGTCGTTCATGTAGGACGTCATCTGGGTGAGCTCGTCATCGGTCAGTGCGATCTTTGCGTACTCGGCGATGCCACGCACGTCTTTCTCGCTGAGTGCCATAGGCGCTCCCTTCCGCATAACAGATAAACCGCTCTAGTATACAAGGCAACGCCGCTTGGAGCAGGCGCTTTACCTAAATGCAGCGAAAACGTAACGAGGGCGGCGGGCTGGCAGGCGGTGGGCTGGCGGTTCTGCAGCGAAACCGCGCCGCCCATAACGAAAACCGTCTCGTCCGCAACGAAAACCGTCTCGCCCACAACGAAAAGCATCACAACATTCGACGCTTTTCGCCAAAATCGCGATTTTCATCGAAAGTTGTGATGGTTTGGAAGTCCCGACCACCACAAAGGTGCCTGTCCCCATTGCGGCGGTTCCGGAGAATGTCTTATGCCGAGGCCTTGGCCTTGCGGCGCTTGCGGACCGCGTGGATCACGATGTCCAGCAGCAACAGCACAATGGCTACGACCACGATGAGCACGGCGAACTCGCGCTTGCCCCAGTGGCGGCCGGCCAGCGACTTTTGCTTGTCGACGTCCTTCTTGTTGTACTTGGTACGCACGCAATGCACCAGCAGGCGATGGTCGTTCACGCCGTAGGGCGTGCAGGTGACGAGCGTCACCTTGTCGGCGCCGGGCTCGATATTCAGCGACTCCATCTCCTCGGGCAGCACCACCTCGGAGTCCACCATCTTGTAGGCGAGCGTCTTGTTCATGGTGTGCAGCAGCACCAGGTCGCCGGGCTCCAGCGAGTGGATGTCGTCGAACATGCTCAGGTTGCGCATGCCCGAATGCGCGGTGAGCACGCAATGCGTCGAGGTGCCGCCCACCGGCAGGCTCGTGCCCTCCAGGTGGCCGACGCCCGCCATAAGGACTTCCTCGCTCGTGCCGTGGTAGATGGGCATGCTCACGTCGATGGAGGGGATCTCGACCCAGCTCATCATGGGGTCGCGGTCAAAGATGAGCTGCTGGGCGTAGGGCTCGATCTGGTCGGCGGGAAGCTCGGTGGCCTCGCCCGCCAGCTGCTCGTTAAAGGAGCGCGCCTGGAGCAGGATGCGCTCGCGCTCCTCGGCAGAAAGCGCGTCCACGGTGCTGGACACGGTGCTGATCTGGTTGAACACGCCCGAGGCCTCGAGCCGGTCCAAGATCCACGGCCAGGTCATAAGGCCCACGCCAATAAGGATGATAACGATGGTGATGAGCCGGTCGGCCCAGCGCGGCAGCCGCTTGCGACGACGTTTGGGCTTTGGCTGAGGGCTTGAGCCGCCGTTGTCCGCGGCGTTATTGCTCTTCATATGTTTGGCGCCCTGCACCATCGCCGGTCACTCCTCTACAGCTCAGGTTGTCTAAACAAATAATAGCCGATTAGCGAGCTTCTGCGCCGGACAACGCAGCCAAACAGCATTGCGCGGCGCAAGCATGGGCCTGCATTTGCGTTTTCAAAATGTCCCGAATCGGCTGAGCGATTCGGGATACAATGTCAATAGAAAACGACGCACCCCGCGTAAGTGTTCGAAAGCGCGGGCGGCCTAGTTTTCTGGTTTTGTTAAATGCCCGGGCCGCTAACCCCGGGCATTCTTATTTGCGCTTGTTGCGGCGCAAATGCCTTCTACCGTCCGCACCGCGCATGCGCCTACGGACCTTAAACCGAACCTCATACGAGTCAAGAAACGCGATGACGGATGAGTCCGCATCGGACGGTGGAGGCTGCCTGTGTTGTCCAAAAAGAACGGGGCAAACTCCAGCGCGGAGTCTGCCCCGAAAAGAGAATGGCAAAGCAAGAACGTCGATGGACGAGAAAAGTGTCCGCAAGTCTCATGGCCATCACATCCCACCTGCCAAAGGGATGGGTGAGCGAGCGTTACTCCTGCTCGGACTCCTCGGCCTGCTTACGGCTGCGGATGAGATGCGCCACGCCAATGCACAGCACCGCGCCGCCAGCGATCCAGGTGAAGGTCACACCGTTAAGACCGGTGAGCGGGAGGCCAACCTGCTTGGTATCGCCGACGGTGATGTTGAAGTAGCCATCGGTGAGCTTCTCCGAGCCGGTCTGCGCCGTTAGCTTGTTATCACCGTCATTCTTATCGGTAAGGCCAGCGATGACCTTGTCACTCTGGTTCTTGTCATCAAGCGTGCCAGAGAGCGCAGTAAGACCAGCGTCCGGATCATTGGCGTTCATGGTCGGCTTGATCTCGAAGGTGAAGGGTTCGACCTTGGTGTAACCATCAGGAGCAGAAGTTTCCGTGACCGTATAGACGCCAGCATCGAGACCGGAAAGCATAATGATACCATCGGAGCCCGTCGAAATTTCGACCATGCTGTCGCTCAGAGTGCCGTCCTCCTTGACATATTTAACGTTTGCGCTGTTCTCGTCACCGTTAGTTGTGTCACCAGCTGCGATGGTGAACTTAGCACCTTCCAGCGCCTTCTCAGTGCCAAGGTCAACCTTGTTGATCTTGAGACCATAGGTGTAGTCCTTGACCGTGTCGGGCGCCGAAGTGCCAGTGCCTGCGACCATGGGGTTGTTAGAATACTCGAGCGTAACAGTATTGGGGTTGCCACTCAGCCCGCCGTTGGCCCCCGCAATTACTGCATTTGCGTTGAGCTTCGCCTTGTAAAAAACAACAATCTTGGTGCTGGCATTTACGCCTGAAATCTCCTTGAGGTGCTTATTGTGGACCCCCGCATTAGCTTCAACAGTCAAGGTGGTGGTTCCGTCAGTATTGACGTCTGAAGTCACGGTAAAGTTATTGGAAATATCTGCATATATATCTTTATTGCTCGAATCTTTGTTCACAGCATAAACTTTAGTTTGACCATCAACATAGCTGAGGCCTTTAGTAAGGGTGTCGGTGAACTTGTAGGAATAGGAGTCGTAGCTGGCGTAGTTGTCCGCAATCGTGCCGGTAAGCCTATAGTTCACTTCCTGACCGATCTGGGAGTCGGCAGCGTCCACCCAGTCAGTCTCGGCGGTAATGTCACTGCCCTTCACCTTAGAATCATCGAGGATCTTTTTCTCGACCGTTGGGACACTCTTCTTGGGCTTAACGGTCGTTGCACTGGTGCCGTCGATAACAATGTACACGGGAGAGGTGAATGCATCGGTAGACTTGCCGGCGGGCTTGCCGGCGGTATCGGTGAGGAACAGCCAGTAGCCAGCACCAAGGCCGGTAAGGGACGGACTGCCAGCGGACGTCTTGGTCCAAGCGCCAGTCTTCTCCAGTTTGGAGGCAATTACGCTCAAAACATGGCCGCTATTGACCCTAGTGTTTGAATCGGTCTGATCAGCATCTTTGTTGTGCTCATTCAGCCAATCGGCAGCATCCTGCGCGTTTGTACTGACGTAGGTAGGCTCCTTCTCCTGAATAGCGGCAACCACAGCCGTCCTGACCTCAGGACTACCCCAGTCGATGTTGCTCGCCGTCTTGGTCCCATTGGTCGTAGTCACATTCGCCTTGAAAATTTGGATGCCCTTATAAATCGTTGACCCAGCGTAGTCACCGCAGTCGAACGTCACGGTCGAGCCGGCCTCAGCCGCAAACGCCATGGTCACCGGGGCCATGACGCCGCCGAAGCTCAGCGCTGCTGTGAGGCCGGCGGTTACTGCCAGGCGTGCGATGTTCTTGCTCATGCTCATCTTCTTTTCCTCTGCTTTCTGCTCGAATTCCATTTGATCTTAATCTGTCTGTCTGTGTCTTAGCATCTGCTTCGCTACGTCTCGCCCCGCTCTCTGTGGGGCTGCCAGCTACTCTTTATGGCTGCCACCTCCCCGCTTGACCAGGAGCGCGACCACGATGAGCGCGGCTCCGGCGACCGCTGCGGCGGCCGCGGCGTACATTGCCATATCGCCAGTCGAGGGCATAAAGCCTCCGGTGGTAATGCTAGGGGGTGTGCCGGTGGGCGTATTAATGAGCGACGCCTCCAGGCTGCCCGTCGACCCGTCCGCGCTGTCGGCGCGCAGGGGCGACTCGGCCGTGATGGTGAGCTTGGGCTTGGCGGCGGCCACCTGGTCGACGTCCAGGCCCTCGGCCTTGACCGTCACGGAGCGCGTGCCCTCAAAGGCGGTGTAGCCCTTGGGCGCCTTGAGCTCGCGGACCTCCAGCTTGCCTGAGTCCACGCCCGAGACGGTCACGCGGCCGTCCTCGCCCGTAGTGACGGTGGCCTTGCCCTCCGCATCCCACGTGCCGTCGGCCGCCAGTGTGCGACCGCGGTCGTCGGCGATGCTCAGGACCGCCCCAGCAAGCGGCTTGTCGCCGTCGCTGCCGCGCTTGGTGAGCGCGAGATCCCAGGTGTAGGCGCACGCGTCATCGCTCGGCGTGCGGGTGAAGCCGGCGTCGCCGGACTGGTCGGCAAAGGGAGAGCGCGGGTAGCGCAGGTAGACCTCGTTGGGGTTGCCCTTCGCGATGCCGTGGCTGCACGCGCTGCTGAGCGGCGCATTGTACACGGCGACCACGCGGGCGCCCGCGGTAAAGGCATCGGCCCCGCCGAGCGCGGCGATCAGGTCGCCGGTGCGCACGGTGAAGGTCTTACCGTCGACCGAGACCCCGCACTGGGCCGTGATGTCGGTCCAGCCCTTCGCGGACTCGGTGCCGGCGAGGCCGTCCCTGCCGGTCTGGACGGCGTCGAAGCCGCCGTCCGCGCCCGCCGCCACGTACACGCGCATGCTCGCGGCCACCTTGGAGGGGTCGAGCCCCGCGCCCATGGTGTCGACGAACCGCACCGTATAGGTATCGTAGGCGGTAAGACCCGCCGGGACCGTGGCCGAGAGGCGCCAGTACAGGTCGTCACCGACCGTGGCGTCGGCGGCCTTCTGCCAGGCGGCGGTGCCGTCCTCCAGCACATGCTTGGACACCTTGGGGGTCGCCGCCTTGGGCTTGACGGTGACGGCGCTGCCGCCGACCAGCGCCATGATTGGCGCGGTGCCGGCCTCGCCCTGGGCGATGGCGTCGTCGTCGGCGACGATGAGCCAGTAGCCGCAGGGCAGCTCGGCCGCCGTGCCCGCGTTAAGGGCCACTGACACGGCGCCAGAGCTCTGAAGGGAACGAGCGAGCTGTGCGCTCAGCGCGCTCGTAAGGTGGGAATCGGTGTTGAGCCACTCGGCAGCTTCCTGCGCGGTGGTCTGGGATTTGGGCATGCCGGCGCTGTGCAGCACATGCAGCGCGGCGTCGCGCGCGGCGTCGCCTGCCCAGGCAAGGTCGGTGGCGATCTTGGCGTCGCCGTCGCCGTCGACGACGTTGGCGCTAAAGATCTGGTAGGCGTCGTAGCTGCGCGCCACGGTGCCGCTCACCGTGATGGAACCGGTCGAGGTCGGCGCGGCCTGCGCGGAAGCGGGGAACACAACCGCGCAGGTGCCGACCACGAGGGCAAGCAGCGCAAACAAGATCGGGAAGGAGCAAACTTTCTTATTCACGACGCTCGCCTCCCTTCGCATTCGCCTTGCGACGAATGTGCATCCAGGCCGCAGCAGCGCAAAGCACCGCCGCGCCGGCAAGGTACGTCAGAGTGATGCCCGACATACCAGAAAGGGGCAAAGAGGTGGAGTAGGTGTTGGTGAAGGTGGGGATAGTGTCAGGAAACTCGTGGTCCTTATTATCGGAGTCTTTCCACGCACCGCCGGGGTCAACGGTTCCCTTCCTGTAGGTAACCCTACAGTTGATCTCTCCTTCTTTGGCGTCATACGTTGGCTCAACCGTGAACTTATAGACCGAGTGGTCATACGTGTAGTGCGAGAACTGCGGACCGTCGGTTTTCTCGCGCACATAGTACGTAAAGGTCTTGAAAGGGCCACCCGGGTCGCCGGGATTATTCCTGATATCAGAGAGCGAGTACTTGAGCTCAATCGTTTCATTGTTTTCGTCCATGAACAGAAGCGTCTGCGTCTTCTCAGAACCAGAGGTCACGGCGGTACCGATGATGTTTTTAAATTCGCTGTCTTTCGCAAGCTGAAGTGTAAACTCCTTCATCTCGCCACCCTCAACGACCTTAGTCGCCTCAGGAGTCCAGGAACGACTGGGGCACTTGTTGGTGAAAGTTGCACCACTGGTAAGCGTAATGGTAGCAGCGTTTTCGCCTTCAGCCGCTGCGATGGCTGCCGATTCTGTTTCTGACGTTTTTGCGCCAGCGCCGTCTTTTTTTACCTTTGTTACTGAAACGCTCTTGACTTCGTAATACGTGTATTTAATGCCAAGCACGTAGTGCGTCTTGCCCGTATCCTCCACAACCGTAGGATCTATTTTGTAGATAGTCTCGTCGTAAGCCACGCCCTCGTCCGTGCCCGGAACCTCTACCAAGTAGTAAACAAGATTCTCATCGGCATAAACTTCACCCAGATCAAAGGTAAAGTTTCCATCTATGTCGTTTCTCACCGTACCGACAACCGAGCAGCCATTGAGCTGAAGCTTATCTTTGGAGTCAAAGCTCGGAACTGTGTATAAAGGCTTGCCATTCTCGTCAACAATCGGCTTGCCATTCTCGTCAACAATCGGATTCTGCTTGAGCAGTTCGAACTCGAACTCGTCTTTTTCGAGCTTGCGGCCCGTCAGCGCCTTAATGCCGTTGAGCTTCATCTTGGGATACACACTCACCTGCGTGGTGGAGCCGGCGACAACGTCTCCATTGGTCATGATGCCGCCACCATGGACGTTGGATGTGTTGCCCGTGATGAAGAGCGTTGCCGCTTTAATAGCCTCGTCTTTGTCCGGTTCAGTTGGGTTAGCCGCAAGGCCAATCCTGTACTTAGCTTGGGCGCCCTCGTACTTGCCGATAAAAGTTTGTGTATCGCCGTCGATCGTGCCCTTCCAATTGGCAGCGCCGCCGCCAAGCATCTGGCCCGTTACGGCTGCGATGTAGTCACCGTTGTTCTTCCTGTGAACAAGGAAAAGATCCTCATGGCCATTCTCCTTGAAGTCAGGGGTAATCACACCGCCCTCAGTTTCAAGCCGGTCTTCCTTCTTTTCATTGCTGTCACCTGATAGCTTATTACCGTCTGCATCGGTGTTTCCGTAAATTGCAATGCCATTGGTGTCGGTAATAGACGTTTTGCCGGTCGGGCAGGCAGCGAAGCCGCCGCCATAGCCTTGGGCCGAATTGTTGGTAATCAGTGCGTTGTAAATCTTGAGGCTCGCTGAATCTATGTTTTGGTCGCTGTTGCCACCCTGGACGAACACGCCGCCGCCACCCCAGTCGAAGGTGGTATTGGTCTTATTGTTAGTGATGTAGGCCTTCTTGCCGCTCACATTAAAATCGCCAACTGTAGGCGCAGCGATACGGATGCCGCCACCCTCTGAGTTTTGCGCCACATTGCTAGCGATGATTCCACCAGAAAACGTAAACCCGGAAAGAGCACTATTCCAAGCGCCAGCATAAACGCCGCCGCCAGCCTCGGCAGAGTAGTTGCCCGTGATGTAACCGCCTGCAATTGTGAGACTGCCGTCATTGAAAGCGGCAATGCCGCCACCACCGTGGCAACCTTTACCCTTGTGGCTTTCATCGTAGTGCTGATATTTGTTGTTAGTAATGTAACCATTCAAAATGGTCACCATGGAGTCCTTAGCACAAATTCCCGCGCCAAAACCCGACCGACCCTCGAACGTAGCGTTACCGGAAATTGTGCCGCCAGTCGTATCGCCAGTCATGTTGATTGTAGAGCCGTCAGCGTACACGCCGCCGCCTTCGGGAGCGTAGTTGCCCGCGATCACGCCACCGGTGAGGTTAAGAGTCGCGCCTATGCCGTTCCCGTTCTTGGTGCCGAGTTCGATACCTGCGCCATGGCTCATAGAGGTTGCACCGCAAACGTAGCCACCGCTCATATTGACGATAGAATCCTCCTCGGCATAAACCAAACTGCTAACACTGTTATTTTGATCTCTGCTATTTTGCTGTTGCGTGATCGCGCCACTCTCGAGGTTAAACGTACCGACCTTGCCACCAGTTTTGTAGAGATTAACGAGCTTCAGGTTGGCATGGTCACCGCATGCCACAATAGCACCCTTGATATCAACCTTATACTCTTTAAGGGTCTCAGTTGTACCGGGTACCTCGGTTGTACCGGTTATCTCGGTTGCACCGGTTCCTTTTGCGACCGATTCGGTTACGTAGTAGGTAAGTTTGTTCGGGATGTTGGAATCGTCGCATTCCATTGAAGCGAGATTGCCGTTCATTTTTTCTTGATTAACCGTGGTCTCTGTCGGAGCGGCTTGCTCGCCGTCCTTGACGGTCAGCGTCGCGCCACCGGTGATATTGAACAGAGGCTGACCATTACTCGCATACTTAATCTTATGGCCGTTTAGATCCAGCGTGATATTGCTACCGTCATTGTCGAGCTGAATTGTCTTATTGTTATCATTATCATTCGTAAGATCAATATTTACCGTAAGCATAAAGTTGGCAGTGCCGCTCGCGTTCTCCAGCTTTTCTTTCAGCTTACTCGCGCTATCTATCATCTCATCGGATGCCGTTTTAGCCTGCTCGTTTTCCGCAGCCGTAACAACGGTTTCACTATCCGAAGTCGTTGTACCCTCGTTCTGCCGCTCTTCCTCAGGCTGCTCCTCAGGCTGGCTATCGTCGCCAGCTTCGTCGCCCTCGGTCTCGTCACTATTCTGGTTTTTTTCGTCCCCGTTGTTGGTGTTTTCTACATCAGTAGACTCAGTTGAGGAACCACCCGCCGTCACAGTTTCTTCGGTCTGACCATCGTTGGCAATGGCCTGCGAGATCGGAGGCATGACGAGCGACAGTACCAGGCTCAAGACGGAGGCTCCGCACAAAACGCCTGCCAGTACACGGCGCGTCGCTTTTTTACTCTGCTTAGTTTTTTCTGAATTCGCTTTCATCGATGTCTCCTCCCCAAGAGACCGCGATCTTGCTCTTTCACTATCAAACGTATCTGCGCAATCTGTAATTGCGCACGCTTATAGTACATATTGTAACGATTGTTTGAACATCTAAGCAAAAATACCGATAGTTTTGTAGCGAATTCTCAATTCTCTTGACATTTACTCAGATTTGCCTTCGTTTATTCGTTATCTAATTTTTGTTTCTGCTGGTAATTTAGTTGCCTAATATTTTTTAATGGCATTAGATTTATTTGCACAACATTTTGCTCAAGAGCATGCGTCCTGTGAACGGTAGATCATTAACCGGGAGGAATAGACTACCAAATTGATGGGAATATCTTTAACTCATCGGTGGTTAGAAGCATGATGTTCAGACAACGTTATTTGAATTTTCGCGCTGATTTTAGGTATCAATTCACCCAAATCGCCAGAGGCCACCGCAAAGGAGCCTGCCCCCTTTGCGGTGGTCCCCCCCGGCGCTATAGCAGATGTTCCTCGATAAAGATCGCGATGCCGTCTTTGTCGTTGCTCGCGGTTACAAAATCGGCGGCGGCACGGGTGGCATCGCTGCCATTTGCCATGGCCACGCCCACGCCGGCGTCGGCCACCATGCAGGTGTCGTTGTCCGCATCGCCAAACACGCAGATGTCCTGGAGCTCCATGTCGTTGAGCTCCGCCACGCGCACAAGGCCGCGCGTCTTGGACACGCGCGGATCCATGAACTCGTAGAGCCGCTGCGTGGTTTGCAGAGCCGCCGCCTTAACAGTGTTATCGGCAAACGTCGACGCCCGCTCAATCACCTGCGGCATCACCTCGGGCGCCATGGTAAACATCACCTTGGGTTGCGGCTCGCGCAAAAACTCGGCAAAATCGACCACCTGGTAGGGCACGCCGTCGACGCGCGACAGGTGCTCGACGCACGCGTTGCTCTCGGGCACGTAGAACACGCCGTCTCGGGGGCAGACGGGCGTTGCCGGAAGGTCCGCCATGTGCTCGCAGATGCGCGCGATGGTCTCGCCCGGCAGCGGATAGCTCAGCTCGTTGATGTCGTGCGCACGGTCGATGACCTCGGCACCACCGCAGCCCACCATCACGTCTACCAGGCCTTCGATGCCCCAGAGCTCGTACATGGCCTCGGTCGCGTGGGCGTCGCGCCCGGTGCACAGGCCAAAGAGCACGCCGCGCTCGCGCAGGGCGCGGATCGCCGCCACGGTGCGCGGGGACACCGTGTGCTGGCTCGTGAGCAGCGTGCCGTCGATATCGCAGAACACGGCTTTGATGTGGCTGAAGGTGGTGTCCATGGGGGCCTTTCTGGGTTGTGCGGCGGTGCTGAATGTGGTCGGAAATGGTGTACATGGTATACCAAGGCGCAGCCGCGGCCCGTCAAAGCAAAAACCACCACAAAGGTGTCTGGACCCTTTGTGGTGGCCTGGCCCGGGGTGCAAACCATCACAACATTCGACGTTTTTCGTCAAAATCGCGATTTTCATCGAATGTTGTGATGGTTTTACTGCCTTGCGGCACGATCCAAATGCCGGCGTCCAAACAGCAGCAACGCCGCGGGAACCGCCGTCACGACCATGCCCGCCCCTACGAGCGTCTGCTGCACACCAAACGTCGCCGCCAGCCACGGGGCAATCGCCAGCGGCGCCACGCCGGCGAACATGTTGCCAAAGCCCATGACCGAGTTGACGCGGCCGAGCTGCTCGAGCGGGGCCGTCGTCTGCACGATAGTGTTGTGGAGCGGGTTGACGACGCCCCAGGCCACGCCCAGGGCAATCTGGCCGACAAGGGCTACGCCCACATACGGCGTTCCCACGTAGAGCAGGCTTCCCAGACCCACGGACATAAGCGCCACGAGCAGCGTTTTAAGGTTGACCAGGTGCGGCGGCAAGCGGAGCGTGACCACGGCGCCTAGCACCGCGCCCACACCGCTGGCCGACGAGAGCCAGCCCATCCACTCAACACCGACATGCAAAACATCGCGGTAGAAGAACGACTCCAGCGGGTCGAAGGCACCATAGCCAAAGTTTGAAAGGAAAATAATGCAGAACAGCAGGGCGAGGACGCTGTTGGTGAAGACTGTCTTGATGCTGGCTGCGAAGGTGGCGCGGGCGGACGTGCTGGGGTTGGAGCTTTGTCCCGCACGCTCCCCTTCCTCTGCCGAATCGGCATCCGCATCCCCGGCGACATGGCTGGTCTGCGGCCTAAAGCCCCAACCGGCGACGAGCGCCAGCACTGTAAAGATCATCATGAGCACAAACACCGCGCGCGACGACGCAGCCGCCGCGACAAAGCCGCCCAGCGTGGGGCCAACGATGATACTCACGTTTGAAAACATGGCGATGGCGGAGTTGATGTCTTTGAGCTCGACGGGATCATCGGTGAGGTAGGCCGGATAGGATGTGGCGATGGGCTGGGCGAACCCCATCACAAAACCCAGGAGCACCGCGCCGGCAAGGACTGTTCCGGTCGCGCTGCCAAAGGCGATAATCGCCGCGCCGGTTGTCAGCGCGCCGACGATGCTCAGCAAAAAATGGCGGCGCGGGCCCAAAGCGTCGAGCGCCGCTCCACCCGCAAAGGACCCCAGGATCACGAAAACGTTCATAAACAGAACGGCCAGCGATGTCGCCACGACCGAGGCATCGTCTGCATAGGTGAGCGTTCCGATGACGCCGATAAAGTAGCTGGTCTGAAAACCGGTGTAGATGAGAAAGCGCATCGCCACCAGGCGCTTAGCCTGCACGGACAGCGATGATTGAGGCTTTGAGAAAAGAGAGGCGAGCATGGAGACTCCTTGTTTCATACGAATGCGGACGGTGGGCATTCGCCACCGTCTGTCAAATCAATCTATCCGCATGAAACATTAAGGACGCATCAAGCCCCTTCTCTCCGTTTTTCGCCCGTCATGAACTACTTGGTAGATTGTAAGACATGTCCCACACATCTACCAAAGCAAAAACCACCACAAAGGTGCCTGTCCCCTTTGTGGTGGAAATGACGTTTGCCCAGATAAAACCTGCCAAAATAAACCTGTCCCTTTTTGGCATGTTATGGCAACGCAGCGAGCCGGTTCCAAGTGCCCCAGGTCGCCCCGAAAGAGGAGCGACGCGTACTTTGGTACGCGAGCGACGGCTTGAGGGGCGAGATGGGGTGCTTGGGGCCGGCGCAGCGTCAAGCCTGAAGGTGGTCTTGAATGAGGTCACAGATAGCTCGAGCGTCGTTGATGTTGATGGCTCGGGTCGCAAAGCCGGCGTCGAAGGCCTGACGCGCCAGGGCTTCGTTGCAGGCAAGGGCCAACGTGTGACCGTCGACCAGGTCGAGCGAGCTCTTGCCGCGCAGACGGTCGACACCGGAGCGTGCGACGACGATGTTGTCGAAGCCCTCGGTCTTGTAGCCCTCGATGATTACTACGTCGACATCGTTGTAGCGCGACAGCAGCTCGCGCGCGGGCATCTCGTCCTCCTCGCGCGTGTCGGCGTACTCCGCCCAGCGCGTGGCGCAGATGAGGCCCACGTGTTTTGAGCCGGCCTGGTGATGGCGCCACGTATCCTTAGCGGGCACGTCGATATCAAAGCCGTGGTGCCCGTGATGCTTGAGCGAACCCACGCGCAGACCGCGGCGGGTGAGCTCGGCAATGACCTTCTCGACGAGCGTAGTCTTGCCCGAGTTTTGGTAGCCGATAAACGCGATCGCGGGGACGGCCGGTGCCGGAGCTGCGGGCGCGACGGCGACGGGTGCGTTTGCGAGCGCGGCACCGTCAGTGGCCACGGTCTCAGCGGCAGCGGCCTGACGCTCTGCGCGATCCCATACGCCCGAGCGGCCGCCCTCCTTGTGCAGCAGGCGCACGCCGACGATCTCCATGCCGCGATCGACCGCCTTGCACATGTCATAGATCGTTAGGCACGCGGCACTCGCTCCAGTCAGTGCCTCCATCTCGATACCCGTCTTGCCCGTCACGCCCGCCGTGACCAGCACGTGAAAGCCAACCTGCCCGTCCGTGCGCGCCGGCGCCCAGCCCTCAGGCACGTCATCGACAGGCGTCCCTGCCGGAGCGATGGGCTCAATATCGCACTTACTCTTGGTAATGAGCAACGGATGGCACATGGGGATGATGTCGCTCGTGCGTTTGATGGCCATGATGCCCGCCACACGCGCGCAGGCAAGCACGTCGCCCTTTTTGGCGCGGTCCTGCAGCACCATGGCCTGCGTCTCGGGATGCATGAGGATGGTGCCCTCTGCGATGGCAATGCGATGGGTCTCGGCTTTGTCGGACACGTCAACCATGCGTACCTCGCCCTTGGCGTCCACGTGCGTCAACTCGTCACGACGGGCGTCGCGGGCGGGCTCGGTGGCAGCGCTGGCAGACGGCTGCGCGGACGCGTCGGCGTTACCAGCATTCGCCGCAGCCGTGGCTTTGTGGGCAGACATCGCGGCCCTGCGAGCGGCCTTGGTGGCATCGGCGTACCTGCTCTTGGCCATATGATCATCCTCCGATTTGGGACATAAATCGTTGCGTGCCCTCAATTATCGCGTGTTCCTGCGGTTTGTGGGCCACGGCATCGCGCCAAATCGAAAGTACCTGCATATCATCACCACGGCGCAGCGCCTCACGCACCGAATACTCGGCATCGCTGAACAGGCACGGACGCACGTTGCCATCGGCCGTCAGGCGCAGACGGTTGCAGTTCGCGCAAAAATGATTGGACATGGCGCTGATAAAGCCGACCGTTCCCGCCGCGCCCGGAAAGTGCCAATAGCGCGCAGGACCCGCGCCGGCAGGAGCGTCGTTGATGTCGAGCGGCTCGAGCTCGCCCAGTCCCGTCGCGGCGGCCCCGGCATTGATGCGCGCCCGCAGCTCGTCGCTCGGCACGGTGTCGCTCGCGTCCCACAGCTCGGGATTGAGTGTGGGCGCGTGAGGGTCTACGGCACAATGCGAGCTCGTGTGCTCGTCGCCGATGGGCATGTATTCGATAAAGCGCAGGTGGATGGGACGGTCGAGCGTGAGCCGCGCAAGGGACGCCACATCCTGGTTGAACCGGCGCACCACAACGCAGTTGACCTTAACGGGCTCAAAGCCCCAAGCCAGCGCCGCGTCGATACCAGCCATGGTCTGCTCGAGTCGACCCAGGCGCGTGATCCTTCCAAAGAGCGTAGGGTCGAGTGTGTCGAGCGAGATGTTAACGCGGTTAAGCCCGGCGTCTTTGAGCTGCGGCGCCAGCTTGGGCAGCAGAGCGCCATTGGTGGTAAGCGAGATGTCCTCGATCTGCGGAATCGCGCGGATGTCACGAATGAGCGGAATAATACGGCGGCTGACCAGCGGCTCGCCACCCGTCAGGCGTACGCGGCGAATGCCCTCCCCCGCCACCATGCGCACAAAGCGGGCGATTTCCTCGGCGCTGAGCAGCTCGTCGTGTGCACGGGGCGCCACGCCATCGGCCGGCATGCAGTAAATGCAGCGGAAATTGCACTTGTCGGTAACGGCAATGCGCAGGTAGTTGATATCGCGGCCAAAGCCGTCATGTTGCACGTGCCCGTCCACGCAACCCTCCCCTCACGCGGCGTTTTATTCTTCGGAAAACATAATACCCCATGCGAGAATCATGCCGACACCCGTACGACAGGACAGGCCGCTTCGAGCAAGACCGGCTTCCCAAGCCCATCCTCAGCACAGACCATCACAACATTCGTTGCTTTTCCCGTTTTTGGCAAAAAACGTCGAATGTTGTGATGGTTTGCCCGCCCACGGCACCCCGTAGAAGGACCAAAGCGTCCCTAAAGACCGCCATCCCAGTGCCGAATCACGAATTCTCGCAGGTCGTTCTGACGTTTCTGGAATGTCTCGCTTCGGTCGCACTTGAGACCCATAGCGAGTGCGATGGCGTTCATCGCCCGATGCAATTGCAGCTGGTAGGCAAACTGAGTCCCGGTGAGGACGATCATCCTAAAGCCCAGCGCGCTCAGCACGGTCATACGCTCCGCATCCGACGCGCTGCGCTGTTTATCAAGATGGTCCGATCCGTTGTATTCAATCCCCGTACCGCTCGCAGGCGCATATACGTCGATCTCGAAATACCCGGCCTTTGCGAGATACTTGAACTCGTTGGGAACATCGACCCGATGGTTGAGCTCGATCTTGGCGTATCCCAGCCCGCCCTGGGAACGTTTTGCTACGACCATGATTGCGGTGGCCGTCTCCATGGGCGACCGCGCGCCATCGTGCACGCGCTTGAGCACGGCGGCCGCGCGTATAGCCCCCTGACGAGATCGGTTCTCATTGCAATAAGCAATCAAGTCGGCAACGGTGTACCTCTGCCCCATCTCGATATAATCGCCTGTCGACAGATGATTCAAATGGTATCGGGCGCAGATTTCGTAGCCATATTCCAGCTGCTCGGGTTCGCTCATCCACGAACCCGCTTGGACAAAGCACATGGCCTCATCAACCACCAGAAGGCCCTCTGCCACCTCGATAAGATGGTCTGAAGGTACCGGCGCCCCAAACACGTGGCATTTAAATCCAGCCGGCGTCGAGCGCTCAAAATCGAAGTTGACGAGTGTATCGATATGATCGAGCTCTTCTCGTGGAATACCGAGCGAAACCAGATAGTCGGTAACGATCCCAACTGCCGTTGAAGCCCTCAGCCCTTTGGCATTGAGTCCCAATTTGGGCAGGCTCGCGGTCGGCTCCGCCTCGTTAGCAAGCGAGTCCTCATCGTATAGGCTGCTTGCTCGCGAGAGCGGCTCGGACGGGCGCGCCACGTTGTGGTACAGCCAGGCAGTCTTATGGGACAGGACGATCGGCAGGTCCATGAGCCCTCCAATGGAGTCGGATAACCAACCTTATTCCCCTGCCCACGGGTCCGCACACCTTCGTGCGCAAGAAAGCGATTCCACCCGGTCGAGTGGCAGAAAAACCATCACAACATTCGATGCTTTTCCCGATTTTGGCAAAAAACGTCGAATGTTGTGATGGTTTGAGGCGAGGTGAGAGGCACGGAGGGGTCAAAGCATCGTGCTCGAACGGGTTAATCCAACTCTTTTAAGCCATGCGCCAGCTGCCAGTACTCGCCGTGCTGGGCGAGCAGCTCTTCGTGCGTGCCGCGCTCGATGATGCGGCCGTGTTCGAGGACCATGATGGCGTCGGCGTCGCGGACAGTGGACAGGCGGTGCGCGATCATAAACGTGGTGCGACCGCGCATGATGCGGTCCATACCGCGCTCGATGAGCTTTTCGGTACGCGTGTCGATGGAACTCGTGGCCTCGTCCAGGATGAGCACCGGCGGATCGGCGACGGCCACGCGCGCGATGGCGAGCAGCTGACGCTGGCCCTGCGACAGGTTGGCGCCGTCGGCCGTGACCGGTGTGTCGTACCCTCTAGGCAGGCGGCGGATAAACGAATCCGCGCAGGCGGCCTCGGCAGCGGCGCGCACCTCCTCGTCGGTCGCGTCGAGCTTGCCAAAGCGGATGTTCTGCGCAATGGTGCCGCTAAACAGGTGCGTATCCTGCAGCACAATGCCGAGCGACCCGCGCAGGCTGGCCTTGGCAATGTGCTTGACGTCGATGCCGTCGTACGTGATCTCGCCGTCATCGACCTCGTAGAAGCGGTTGATGAGGTTGGTAATGGTCGTCTTGCCGGCGCCCGTCGAGCCCACAAACGCGATCTTTTGCCCGGGCTTGGCAAACAGGTTGAGATCCGTGAGCACACGGGTGCCCGGCACGTAGGAAAAATCCACGGCATGGAAGCGCACGTCGCCGGCAAGCGGGACCAAGCCGCACGTGAGCTCGGTGCCGTCGGCAGCCACCGCGCGGCCCGACTCATCAACAGCAACCATATCATGCAAGTGCCCGTACGCGCCCACGCCCTGACCCTCGGGAATCTTCCACGCCCATGCGGCGTCGCCCGTCTGCACCAGCTCCACGCAGCCCTCGTCCACCTCGGGTTTAAGGTCCATAGCCGCAAACAGGCGCTCGGCACCGGCCAACGCGTTGAGCAAGAAGTTGCCGAGCTGCGTAAACTGGTTGATGGGCATGGCGGCCTGGCGCACAAAGACCAGGTAGCTCGCGAGCGCACCTACGTCGGCGAGCCCCTTGATGCAGAGCATGCCGCCCGCCACGGCGACGATGGCATAGTTGACATAGCCAATCACGACGGTCATGGGCACCATGGAGTTGGCATAGCTCACGGCGGCGGTACCGGTGCGGCGAAGCTCGTCGTTGCGGCAGGTGAAGCCGGCGACATTCGCTGCCTCACGGTTAAAGACCTTGATGACCTTTTGGCCCGAGACCATTTCTTCGATATATCCGTCCAGGTCGCCAAGCGATGCCTGCTGGGCAGCAAAGAAACGCTTAGAGCGCGCGCCCGAGTAGCGCGCATACAGCACAATGGCCGCATCGCACACGAGTGTGATAATCGTGAGCTGCCAGTTAAGGATGATGAGCATAGCCGTGGTGCCCACAACCTGAATGGCGGCCTGAATCACGTTGGCAAAGCTGTTGTTAAGCGCCTCGGAGACGGTGTCGACGTCGTTGGTGAAAAAGCTCATGATGTCGCCCGAGCGCGTGCTGTCAAAATAGCTGAGCGGCAGCGTCTGGATGTGCGCGAACAGGTCGCGGCGAATATCGGACACCACGTGTTGGGCCGCGCGCACCATAATCTGCGAGTAGCCCAGGGCCGAAAGCACGCCCGCAGCGTAGATGATCGCCGTCAGGATGACCTGCTTGGCAAGCAGTTCCTCCCCGCCCGTGGCCAAACCGTTAACGATGGGGCGCACCATGTAGGTGCCGGCAAGGCTTGCGATGGCGGCGACGGAGGCGAGCACGCCCACCGCGAGCAACGAGAACTTGGCATGCCCCATGTAGGAGAGCAGGCGGCGCACCGTGCGCTTGAGGCCGGCCGGGCGTGCTTGGGCTGCGGTCTTAGGCATGGCGCTCACCCCCTTCCAAGGGTGATTCGCTAGGGGCGGAGGAAAACGGATCATTCGCGCAGCCATCGTCGCTGCTTCCGGCGGCGTCCGCGTTCCCCGCAAACTCCATCTGCGAGGCATAAATCTCCTGGTAGATGTTGTCGCCCGCCAGTAGCTCCTCATGCGTGCCCACGCCGTGGACGCGACCGTCGTCCAACACCACAATGCGATCGGCATCCATGACGCTCGCGATGCGCTGGGCGATGATGAGCACGGTCGCATTGGGAATCCGAGCGATGTGCTCGCGAATCTTAGCGTCGGTCGCCATATCGACCGCGCTGGTGGAGTCATCAAAAATGAGCACGCGCGGATGCTTGAGCAGCGTGCGCGCGATGCACAGGCGCTGCTTCTGGCCACCCGAAACACCGGCGCCGCCTTGGCCCAACTCACCGTCCAGCCCGCCGATGCGATCAA
>CAUAJB010000032.1 GCA_958429225.1 uncultured Collinsella sp. | reverse complement strand
CCTTTACCATTATCTTTGCCGCGACCGTGGTCATCTGGTTCCTTCAGACGTTCGATATCCGCTTTAATGTGGTCGCCGATCAGTCGCAAAGCCTGCTTGCGGGCCTCGGCAGCATCATCGCGCCGGCGCTGGCGCCGCTTGGGTTTGGCGACTGGCGTGCATCCACGGCGCTCGTCACCGGACTTATCGCCAAGGAGAGTGTCATCTCGACCCTCACCGTGCTTTTGGGTGCAACGTCGCCCGCGGCGCTGTCGACCATGTTTTCGCCGTTCACCGCCTACGTGTTCTTGGTCTTTACGCTGCTGTACCCGCCCTGCGTGGCGTCCATCGGCGCCGTCAAGAGTGAGCTGGGCGGACGCTACGCCGTGGCAGTGTTCGCGTTCCAGGTGGCGGTCGCCTGGATCGTGGCGTTCTTGGTCCACAGCGTTGGCATGTTGGTCGGCTTGTAAACAAAGGTTTCGCGAGTGAGGCCTTTCTGTACAGAGCGCAAGCTCGGGCTATACTCCTCTGTCAAACAGTTCGTTTGGCGGAGGAGTTTTTGTTATGGCGTTCGACAAGGCGATGGCGCATCTTAAGACGAAAGGCTTTGGCGACCGCGTGATCGTGCCTCAGGAGGAGACGGCAACCGTCGAGGAAGCCGCGGCGGCGCTGGGAACTGCCCCCGCGCAGATCGCGAAAACGATGGCGTTCAACGTCGACGGCGCGGCGGTGCTCGTGCTGTGCGCCGGGGACGCGCGCGTCAACAGCTCCAAGTTCAAGAAGTTTTTCCACGGCAAGCCGCATATGATTCCCGGTGCTGCGGTCGAGGAGGCCGTGGGGCACGCGCCCGGCGGCGTTTGCCCCTTTGGCGTTAATGAGGGTGTGGCGGTTTATCTGGACGAGTCGCTTAAACGTTTTGACACCGTCTACCCGGCATGCGGCGACGACCATAGCGGTGTGGCGCTCTCGGTGCCCGAGCTGGAGGCGGCGTCCGACGCCCAGGGTTGGGTCGATGTCTGCCGCGGATGGGAGAGCGAGGACTAGAGGCTCAGAAGCCTGCTTGGAAATGCTGCGACCCCTCGCGATCGGCGAGAGGCCGCAGTCCGACGAGTCGACTAGCAGGCGGAACGGATGACTCTGATAAAGTCCGTGTAGGAAGCCGAATTGGCGATTTCGCGTCCGAGCCTGGGGTCCTCGGTAATCTAAATGAGCAGGTCGTAAAAACGGGCGACGTCGGTGCTGTCTTGTGGATTTAAAAGAAGCAGAAACACGACTTGGATTCGCATGCCCGTATAGTCGACACCTTCATAAACGCTCATCGACTTCACGTCCATCGGCTGCCATTTGATGGGCTTTCGAAGCAGCGCCACCCCAACTCGGGTGGTTTTAGCGCATGGCTTGAGCGGATGGGGAAGGGCGAGCGTCTCGCTCAATGCCGTGCTTGCGACGTTTTCGCGTTCAATGCACGATTCATAGAGCCCCTCGGTAGCGACATCGTCATCGATGAGCTGGTTGCTCATTTCAAGAAGAAGCTCTTCTTTGGTGACCTTTTCGTCATAAATCGAGAACGACGAGGGGCTAAAGAACCGTCCGATGTGGAAGAAATCGGAGCCTTGGAATTCTTCAATGAATTTAGATAGGCTTTTGACGTCTTGGCTCGAGAGCCGAAAGTCGACCAAGATGGTTGGAACCGGACAATCGTTGAGCGGAATCGTCGTGATGACAAAATCGATATTGTCGAAATCACGAGAGCCGAACGTCAAATAGCCTTGGAACGATGTTGCTGCGACAACTTCGATTCGCCCCGAGAATAGCGAAGCTACGCGGGTTTCGAGCATGCCGAGCGCCGCGCGTCCCGATCCGCATATCACCAAGGCACGTTGGATGTTGGTGTTTGCGGGGGCAAACCTTTCGATTGCGGCTCCCACGTGGAGGGCCATATAGCCTATCTCGTCTTCTGAGAACGTGAGACTGGAAGACTCGAATGCCTCATTGGCGCAGACGAGCGTTACCTCGTATGCGAGCGGGAAGCTTCTTCTTATGGTGTTGAGCAGCGGGTTGACGCGGCTGGATGTTGCAGTCTTTGCTTGGAGCATTGAGACCAGATGAGCGTTGAGCCCTTTTCGTAAGCTCACATCGCTACGTAGATCGAAACCGTAGTATCTGCAGATAAGGTCGAGCATGCGGTCCAGAGAGTCTGCAACCGCCGTCGAGTCCACATCGACAATGGCAAATTTGGTGTCATTGGCGATGTGAAGATACAGATAGTCTCGTTCGGAACTGGGAATATGTAGGTCGAAGGCCTGGCCTAAGCGACGGCACAGGTTATCCATGAGTGCCTTACCCGCAACAGGAATTTCGGGTGCGGCTGCCTCGATATAGCTGTCTTGTTTGATGCGAAATACCATAAGAGCCGTATGTACCATGAAGTTCTTGAGCCCGTAGTCGCTATATGAGAGCGAAGCCTCGGACAGGCATTCTCGGACTGTTTGTGCCAGAACTTCAAGGTCGATGCCTTCGAATAGCATTTGTTCGGCGGCGGAGAATGCCGTTACGTACGACGGGTCGTCGCGATCGATGACCTCGTTGACGATGCAGCGTCGTCGATCTGCCTCACGACCATACGTTCTGAAGCCGCTATCTCGCCTGAAGATGCACTCGATATCATATGTTTGCAGCACATCTCGTGCCTGCTTGATGTAGCTCTGGAGCGTGTCGTCTCCGACAAAGACAAGATCGGAGAGTGCCTCGGTGGTGATGGGCGTGACGCTCATCACGAGTTTGCTCAGCACGATCCTGAGACGCTCGGCCGGAGAGCTCAGGTCGGGTAGGCCAGCTGCTTCGTTATCGTGGCTTTGGAGGAACGATTCGAATCGCTTGGCGTCAGATATGACGAGCCGATAGCCGGCGCCGCGCTTTATTTCCACCTGGGCACCGTATCCGTCAAGTCCGTTGTTGAGAGCCGAGACATCGCTGCGTATTGTTCGCTCGGTAACGCCGAGCACATCAGAGAGCTTAGATGCTGGCGTGAACGCGGAGCTGCGCACGATTTGAAATAGCTGATCGAGACGTCCGTATTCGAACATGAAATTCCTCCTTATCTGCCTAGATGATAACAGGTGGGCTTTGGCTATTGCGCAAGCGGGGGCAGGGAGTGTTTTCCTCTCGCAGACGGAAATGGATTCATGAAAAAGTACCTATTTCCGTTTCTAAACGGAAACGTTCGGCGGCGACCCCGCCCAATACTTCCGGAAGAGGAGGAAATCCGTTGCATTGTGGGCGGGGTGACGCGAATGATAAAAATCTAGGCGTCAGGAAGTTCGCCCAACGGGCTTGGTTCAAAGGGGGATGAAGATGGAGATGTTGACGGAGAACCTGATTGAGTTCTCCTGCAATGCGCATGACAAGAATGAGTTGTTCGATGTCGTAGGAAAGATGGCTGCGGCGCAGGGCGTCGTGACTGGTGCCTCAGAACTTAAGCAGGCGTTGCTCAATCGCGAAGCGGAAGCGACGACCGGGCTCATGGATGGTTTCGCCATTCCGCACGCTAAGAGCGATGCCGTGCTCGAGCCCACGATCGTCTATATTCGCTGCGCCAATCCGCTTGCATGGGAGACGATGGACAACTCGGCTGTGACCGACGTCTTCGCGCTCCTTGTTCCCATGAAAAATGCCGGGGACTTGCATTTGCAACTACTCTCCAAACTCGCCGTGTGCCTTCTTGACAACGAGTTTAAGGAGAACGTGCGCAGCTCTTCGGATAAGTCTTCCTTTATCGCAATGGTCGGGGAAGCGCTCGATAAGGCGACGCTTTAACACTTCGCCTGTTTTCAATCTGTCTATCAAACGGTCTAGCGTGACCGGATTAAGGAAAGGAAGGGAAAGCCGTGAAAATCGTTGCGATTACAGCTTGTCCTGCCGGCATTGCTCACACGTACATGGCGGCAAAGAAACTCGAAACGACTGCTCAGAAGCTTGGACACGAGATTCATGTTGAAAAGCAGGGCGTGAAAGGAATTGAGGATCGCCTCCCTGCTCAGGCTATTGCCGACGCGGACGTTGTAATTCTCGCGGTGGACGCCAAGGTCAAGGAAGAGGAGCGCTTTGAGGGCAAGAAGGTGTACCGTTGTCCGGTATCTGATCCCATTAAGGATGCAGAAAAGGTTTTTGAGGAGGCCCTTTCCGGCGATGAGAAAAAGAGCAGCATCGTTGCCCAGCTTAAGAACCATATCCTGACCGGCGTGTCGTATATGATTCCCGTTGTAATCGGCGCTTCCCTCATCATGGGTATCGCGCGTGTTATCGCTATGGGTTTTGGCATTGGCGATATTTGGGATGCAAAGTATGCCGGTGAGGGCGTTGTCGGGTTTCTCTATACGCTGAACAGCCTTGGCGGCCAAGCGCTCGGCTTGATGCTGACCGTCTTTGCGGGCTATGTCTCGTACTCTATCGCCGACAAGGCGGGTTTGGCTGCGGGCTTTGCCGGCGGTATGCTCGCCAATTCGATTGGCGCCGGATTCTTCGGAGCACTCGCTGCAGGCCTGTTTGCAGGCTACTTTACCAAGTGGCTTACGAAGACCGTTGAATTCAAGGGAGCTCTTTCCGGCCTCAATTTGATTGTGACGGCTCTCGTGACCATGACGGTCACCCTCCTTTCCGTCAACTACGTTATCGGCGTTCCGTTCATTTGGCTCAATGATGCCCTCCAGGCTTTCCTTACTAACATGAGCGGTGCCAACGCGGTTGTTGTCGCATTCATCGTCGGCGCCATGATGTGCTCCGATCTTGGCGGCCCCATCAACAAGGCTGCTATGGTCACCGCAATGGGTCTCATCTCTTCTGGTATCTATGCGCCCAATACTGCCGCCATGATCGGCATTGTTATTCCCGTTCTTGGTTATGGCATCTATAGCATTGCGTTTGGCAAGAACATGAGTGCCGAGTTCCGCGATGCCGGCAGTGCCTCGCTCGTAATGGGTCTGGTCGGTGTTTCCGAGGGCGCTATTCCTTTCACGCTTGCTAATCCCAAGATTTTGGTGCCTGCCAACATGATTGGTGGCGGCGTGGGCGCGGCAGTCGCCGTCGCCCTGGGTGCCGTGAACATCACGACGCTTTCCGGTTGCTACGGCTGGCTCTTGGTCACCAACTGGCCTGCCTATGTCTTGGGTATCGTCGTCGGTGCTCTCATCGTCGCCGCAGGTGCGTTCCTCGCTCGCGACTCGTTCAAGAACGAGGCCCAGACTCTGATCTAATCGCTCATTTGATTACTTCCGCCTTGCATCCTTGCAGGGCGGAATTCTATTTAGGAGGTATGCATGGGAAAGCGCGTGCATGTCATTGCCCACTCCCACTGGGATCGTGAGTGGTATTTCACCACATCGCGTTCGAAAGTGTATCTGATGGAAGATTTGGCCCATGTTCTCGATGTTCTCGAGAACGATCCTGAGTTCACCTCGTACACACTTGATGGTCAGTCCTGTCTTCTAGATGACTATCTAGCATGGCGTCCGCAGGATGCGGACCGCATCGCCAGGCTTGTCAAAGCGGGTCGCTTGCTCGTTGGCCCTTGGTATACGCAGACCGACCAGATGGTTATTTGCGGCGAGAGTATCGTTCGTAATATGTACTACGGCATAAAGCGCGCCGAGGATTTTGGTCATAGCATGAATGTCGCCTATGTTCCGGATTCCTTTGGCCAAGCGGGAAACATGCCTCAGATTTATCGCCAGTTTGGGCTGAAAGATCTTGTGACGTGGCGTGGCATCAGTGACGATATGACGCCGAGCACCGATTTCATTTGGAGAGGGTCGGATGGTTCGAAGGTGCTTGCAACGCAGCTTCGTCGGAGCTATTCGGTCGGAAAGATGATGCCCGAATCGGAACCTGAGGCTTCGCATTTTTGGAAGGAACGTTGCCTTGATGAGCTTGGCGGCTGGGTGTCGACGGACAATATCTATATGCCGTGCGGCGATGACCAGGCCCCGATTAGGACGTCTCTGCCCCAGATCGTGTACCATCGCAACGAGGTCGATCCCGACAACGAATATCTGATCAGCTCTCCCGAGCAATTCATGGCTGACATGCGGGAGCAGGCTCACGATTTGCCCGAGCTCGATGGAGAGTTACTGTGCGCCAAGCATATGCGTGTACATCGCTCCATCTTCTCGTCGCGCTCGGATCTCAAGGTGATGAACACGCAGATTCAAAACTATCTGGTTAACGTGGTGGAGCCGCTGCTGGCCCTGTCCCATCGGCTTGGGTTTGAGTATCCGACGGGTGCCGTCGAGTCGATTTGGAAGCTGCTTTTCGAAAACGCCGCCCATGATTCGATCGGATCGTCCGTAGTAGACGAAGTGAACGAAGATATCTACATGCGCTACAAACAGGCGTGTGATATAGCGGTGAACTTGGTTGATTTGCATATGCGAAAAATCTCGACTGCCGTCAACGGCGCAAAGGATTCCCATACGGTGACGGTGTTCAATACGTTGCCCGAGATCCGCTCGGGGATTGTCGTAAAGCGTCTCTACATTCCAGGGGAATCGTTCGAGCTGAAGCGTGCGGACGGATCGACGGTTCCCTATACGGTCCTTAATCGACGCGACCTCACGGAATATGTGAAAAACCAGACGATTAATCTCAACCTGAGCAATCGTATCGATGTGCCTGAGCGTATTGACGAGGCCACTGTGGCGATCTTTGCCGAGGATGTGCCGGCGATGGGCTACGAGCAATACACGATTGTCTGCGGGGCCGATGGCGAATACCATGCGGATAAGCGCGAGACGCTCGAGAACGAGTTCTATTGCATCACGGTGAACCATGACGGATCACTGCGGATTTTGGATAAACGTAGCGGCTATGTCTATGAACGAGAAGCGGTTTTAGTCGAGAACGGCGACGACGGTGATAGCTTCAACTACTCTCCTCCTCGTGGTGACCTGCGGGTTTTCTCTACCGAGTGCGAGGCGCGGGCGGAAATTCGAGGATCTGATATCTATCAGCGTGCCGTGATTTCCTTCGATATGCGGGTCCCTGCGAATCTCGAGGAGCGTGCCCGCGGCGAGCGGACCGCACACATGCCGGTTAGTCTCACTGTCTCCTTGGCGAAGGGCGCCGATGCTATCGATCTGTCGGTTGAGGTAGATAATCGTGTGCCCGACTCGCATCGCCTGTGCATTCTGTTCGACGCGCAAATGGCAACGAAGTTCAATTATGCCGACGAGCAGTTCGGCTGCCGTCGCCGCGACAATGTCCATGAGCGTGAAATGGCCTGTTACAAAGCGAGCATGGGGGAGGCCGGTGTTGGGCCTATGGCTTGGGAAGCCGGTGAGGGCGTAAAGCCCGCTGTCGACGCTAACCCTGGCACATGGGAGGAGCCTCCGGTTTCAATCGAGCCGACGCAGTCCTACGTTGCTCTCTTCAATGACGAGAGGGGTCTTGCGGTCTATCCGCAAGGCGTTCGCGAATACGAGATTGTGGACAAGGACGGTCTCGAAGGTGGAGAAGGCAACCTGATTTGCCTAACACTGTTCCGGTCCTATGGTTTCATGGGCAAGGAGGACCTGCTGTACCGTCCGGGACGAGCTTCGGGGGAGACGACGCTCGCAACGCCTGATGCTCAGCTCCACAAAAAGATGACGTTCGGCCTTGGGTTCGAAGCGTTTTCCGCCGCGTTTTCCAAGGCTCATGTCTCACAGGCTGCGCGTGCCTTTGCGACGGGATTCGAAGCGTACGAGTACGCATCGTTCCTCAACGGTCGCCTCTTGTTCTCGGAGGAAGAAATCGACGGAAGCTCTCCGGCGACGGGATCCCTGATGACGGTTGAGGGCGACTTGACGTTGAGCGCGATTAAAAAGGCTGAAGACGGGAACGGAATCATCGTTCGCCTGTTCAATGGCGAATACGAGGGGGATGCTGCAGCAACGCTCACGTTTGCTAGCTCCGTCGCAAACGCCTATGAGGTCGACCTTCGCGAGCGGAAAGTCGGTGAAATCCGTCACGACGATAAGGCCGTTTTGGTCGGGCCGATCGGGCACGCCAAGATTGTGACCGTGTGTATCGAGCTCGCGTAGGCTCTTAAAAGCGTAACTATTTGAATCGGGCCCCGCATTTGCTGATGACGGATGCGGGGCCGTTGCTATATAATCGCCCACCGCCCAAGACAATCGGAGAGGTTTCCTACATGACTCAGGCAAGGCAAGACGGCATCACGCTCAAGCAGTGGCTCCCGCTCATCGGACTCACCTGCTGCGCCTTCGTGTTCAACACGTCGGAGTTTATGCCCATCGGTCTTTTGACTGACATCGCCGCGTCGTTCTCGCTCACCGAGTCCCAAGCCGGCATCATGATCTCGGTCTATGCCTGGGGCGTCATGCTGCTGTCGCTGCCGCTCATGGTGTTCGCTTCGCGCTTTGAGTTCAAGCGGATGTTGCTGGGCGTGCTGGCCGTGTTTTCGCTGGGCCAGTTTTTGTCCGCTGCGGCGCCGACTTATCCCATCCTGGTCTGCGCGCGCCTGGTGGTTGCCTGCGCGCACGCCGTGTTTTGGTCGGTCGCCTCGATTATGGCCTCGCGCCTGGTCGACACTCGCCACGGGGCGCTCGCCATCAGCATGATCGCTACGGGCTCGTCCATCGCGCAGATCTTTGGTCTGCCCCTCGGTCGCGCTATTGGCTTGGCCGTGGGCTGGCGCATGACGTTTGCCGTGGTCGGGGCCCTCTCAGCCATCGCGGTCGTCTACCAGGCGACCGTGTTCCCGGCCATGCCGGCGGGCGAGCGCTTTACGCTCAAACAGCTGCCCGAGCTGCTCAAGAACCCGTTACTGATCGCGCTCTATGCGGTCACGGTGTTCATGGCAACTGGCTATTACACGGGCTATAGCTATATCGAGCCTTTCCTGGCTCAGGTCGCGCATGTCGACGCAAGCGCCATCACTATGACGCTGACGGCGTTCGGCTGCTCTGGTCTGCTCGGAAGCTGGCTATTCGGCCGCCTGTTCGACGGGCACCGCTTCCCGTTCCTCGCGATTACGCTCTCCGGCGTGCCGGTGGCTCTGCTGCTCATGGGTCCGGCCGCATCGTCGCTCGTGGCAGTGCTTGCCGTCTGCGCGCTGTGGGGCTGCTGCGCCACGGCCTTTAACGTGGCGTTCCAAGCCGAGCTCATCAAGCACACGCCGGCAGATTCGTCGGCCGTCGCCATGTCGATCTTCTCGGGCCTGTTCAATCTGGGCATTGGCACGGGTACCGCGATCGGCGGAGCCGTGGTTTCGGGCCCCGGTATCGCCTGGATCGGCTATGCGGGCGGTGCGATTGCTGCCGTGGGCGTCATCCTCGCTATCACGGTGATGTTCCCGGCCATTCGCCGCGCAAAGCCTGTCGCCTGATCACGTCTCCTCATCAGTTGCGGTGGAATAGTTCCTGTTTAAGGCCTCTGAAGGCCCAAGCAGGAACTATTCCACCGCAACTTATTTTGGGGAAGAGGATACAAGCCGGGCATACAATGGACGTCGTTGTGTTGAGCTTACCGGGAGGTTGCTATGTGGGCATACGAGACGACGTTCTATCAGATCTATCCGCTGGGCTTTTGCGGAGCTCCGCGCGAAAACGCCGCGCCCGTTGCTGAGGATGAACTCTCCCAAGCTGCCGGCGCCGCACCCAACCCCGATGCTCCCATTATGAAAATCGCCCAATGGGCCGACTACCTGCAGGGACTCGGTATTGGCGCCGTGCTGATCAATCCTCCACTCGAGTCTGATAGCCACGGTTACGACACGCGCAGCCTGCGCCATATTGACCGCCGCCTGGGTGGGGATGCCGACTTTGCCGCCGTATGCGACACGCTGCATGCCCACGGCATCCGTGTGGTGCTCGACGCCGTCTTCAACCACGTCGGTCGCGGCTTTTGGGCCTTCCGCGATGTGCAGGAGCGTAAGTGGGACTCACCCTACAAGGACTGGTTCCACATCAGCTTTGACGGCGACTCGTGCTACGGCGACGGCTTTTGGTACGAGGGCTGGGAAGGCCATTTTGAGCTCGTCAAGCTCAACCTGCAAAACCCCGCTGTGGTCGATTACCTGCTCGAGTCTGTGCGCCGCTGGGCCGACGTCTTTGGCGTCGACGGCCTGCGCCTGGACGTTGCCTATATGCTCGACCGCGACTTCATGCGCCGCCTGCACGCCTTTACCCGTGAGCTCAAGCCCGACTTTGTGCTGATCGGCGAGACGCTCCACGGCGACTACAACCAGATCGTCAACGACGAGATGCTCGACTCCTGTACCAACTACGAGTGCTACAAGGGCCTGTACTCCAGCTTTAACTCGGTCAACATGTTCGAGATCGCCCATTCGTTGCACCGTCAGTTTGGCGGTGACCCGTGGTGCATTTATCGCGGCAAGCATCTGCTGTCGTTTGTCGACAACCACGACGTGCCGCGCCTGGCGAGCATCCTGACGGACAAGTCCTGCCTACGCCCCGCCTACGGCATGCTCTTTGGTATGCCGGGCATCCCGTGCGTCTACTATGGCAGTGAGTGGGGAATTGCCGGCGAAAAGGGCGGCCCCGATGGCGATTGGGCACTGCGCCCTGCGCTCGATGAGCCTGCACCCAACGAGCTGACGGCTTTCATCAAGCAGCTTGCGTACCTGCGCTCGGCAAACGACGCAGCGGCCCGCGCTTTCAACTACGGTGCCTATCGCAACGTGGTGATCCAGAACAAGCAGCTGCTGTTCGAGCGCGCCTGCGATGACGCGACGGTGCTCGTGGCGGTCAATGCCGTGAACGAGCCCTATACCTTTGGAGCCGGCGAACTCAACGGCTCCTTCGTCGACCTGCTTGCCGACGATACGCCCACGGTCGAGCTTCCGGGCTCCCTTGAACTTGCGCCCTATGAGGTGCGCTATCTGCTGAGGGCCTAATTCATGACTGCGCCGGACGAGGGCTATCAACATATTGAGCATGGGTTTGAGCCCGTGTTTGACGAGCGCTCGCGCGTTTTGGTGCTGGGGTCGTTTCCCTCGGTGCTTTCGCGCGCCAATGCCTTTTATTACGGCAACCCTCAGAATCGCTTTTGGCGTGTGATGGCCACGTGCCTCGGTATGCCTGTGCCGCCCAACGAGGGCGATCCTTTGGCAAGCGGTGAGCCCGCGACGCTCGATGCCTCCATTGCCGCCAAGCGATCCATGCTGTTGAACGGTGGCGTGGCCCTGTGGGATGTGATTGAGAGCTGCGACATTAAGGGCTCGAGCGACGCAAGCATCCGCAACGTTGTGCCGGCACATATCGAGCGCATTACCGATGCCGCGCCGATCGAGGCCGTTGTCTGTAACGGCGGCACGGCAGGGCGACTCTACAAACGCTACTTGCAGGATCGGACGGGGCTGCCTGCCATCGTCCTGCCCTCGACAAGTCCCGCCAATGCGACATGGCGTCTGGAGCGGCTTGTTGAGCGGTGGAGCGGCGCCGCTGATTGGCAGGCTTTTTCGATTTAGCAGTTTGAGTGCTCGGCAAGATGCCTCATAACGGCGTGCCAGATCGGTGTGGGCAGTGCAGGCGTGGCGCGCACCATGCCGTCGGTGTCGACGCCACCCGTTGCGGCGCCGCCGAGCTTCTGCGCGTGTTCGACGGAACACCCCATACGAACGGCGCCCACGAGCTTGTCCATGGCCTCAGAAAACGGTCGGCGCAAGAGGCCCATACGTGGGGAATGGCGAAGCGCTGCGATGCCGCTGCCGGCGCAGATGGCAACGCCGCCACACCACAATTGGTCATGGCGCTCACATGCCTTGTGCAGGCGAACGGCGGTCCCACGCGCCTGCTCAGCGCCCCGTTGTGCGGCTCGAATCACGGCATAGACACGCGCTCCCGTACTGCCAAAGCGCTCAAGCGCCTGCTCGATAGCTGTCAACGTCTCATCGTCAGCCACGTCTTCAATGGCCAGCACGATGCCATCGGCAACGCTGCCGGCGTCATTTGCCTTCGAGCCGACTGGGCGGGGGAGTACAGTGCCGGAAAGCTGAGTATAGGCGGCGATGGCATCCTGCAGGTCCCAGAGCAAAAAATCAAGATCGGCGCTATTGGGAATGCTGATATACGCAATGGTCTGCAACGTTTTTGGTGCATCGCCGCGTGCGGTCGTCTCCATGCCGCCTCCTTTCCGGTTGGTTTCCGTTTAGGTTACACCGTCTGGCGGCGTCACGCCGCGCTATCCTAGTGCAACCCTTACGAAAGGAAAGCCATGCGACTGTCCATGAATACCTCGCTTGCCACACTCAAGCCCTCCGGTATCCGCCGGATCAACGCGCTCGCCGCCCAGCACCCGGGGTGCATCGCGCTTGCGCTTGGCGAGCCCGATTTTCCCACGCCCGATGTGATTAGTGCCGAGGTGACCGCCGCACTGGACCGCGGTGACACGCACTATCCGCCCAACAACGGTCGCCCCGCCCTGCGTGAGGCGTTATCTGCCTACATGGGGGACGCGGGCCTTACGTTTTCGGCTGACGAGGTCATCCTAACCGACGGCGCGACCGAGGCCCTGTCGGCAACATTCATGGCTATGCTCAACCCCGGCGACGAGGTCATCATCCCCACGCCGGCCTTTGGCCTGTACGAGAGCATCGTCGTGGCCAACCACGCCAAAGCGGTCTTTGTGGATACGGAGCCTGCGCAATTCCAGATTGATGAGGAGGCGCTTCGTGCCTGCGTGACGCCGGCGACCAAGGCCATCGTCATCTGCTCGCCCAACAATCCCACGGGTTGCATCCTCAACGCGGCGTCGCTCGACGCCGTGGCACACGTGGCAGAGCAGGCGGGCATCTACGTGGTCTGCGACGACGTATACAACCGCCTGGTCTATGTGGATGGCTACGAGCGCTTTGCCCAGTGCCACCCGGAGCTACGCGAGCAGACAGTAGTCATCGAGAGCTTCTCCAAACCCTGGGCCATGACCGGCTGGCGCCTGGGCTGGCTCGCAGCGGCAACCCCCGTCATCGCCGAGATCGCAAAAGCCCACCAATACCTAGTATCGAGTGCTGTCTCCTTCGAAATGGGCGCCGCGGCCCGAGCCCTGACCGTCGACCCAACCCCCATGCTCAAAGTCTACCGAGCCCGTCGCGAACGCGTGCTCGCAGCTTTAGACGCCATGGGCCTCGACGTAGTAGAGCCCGCAGGAGCCTTCTACACTTTCCCGAGCATCAAAAAGTTCGGCCTAACCAGCGAAGCTTTCTGCATCAAAGCCATCAAAGAAGCAAACGTAGCCCTAGTCCCGGGCGACTGTTTCGGCACCGAAGGCCACATCCGCCTAAGCTACTGCGTCTCCGACAAAGACCTAGACGAAGGACTAGCCCGCCTGTCCAACTTCGTTTCAACCCTGTAGCCCTCAGGGACGCAACACATCAGCCCACCGACCCAAGCATTATGAGTGGGGGCGTCAGCCAACGAAAACCCGGGCTGCCCAAAGTCAACGCAGGCACGCGCCGCCGAAGGCCAGGCACAAGGTTTTCGTAGATTCCGCACGAGCCGAAGAGCACTTAATGTGCTCTTCGTGCGAGCCAGGACTTGACCGAGCGAAAACCTTGCGCCTGGCCTTCGGCGGCGCGTGCCGGATGGTGGAATTGTGTGCAGCCCGGTTTTCCGTTGACCGACGCCGGGGTCCCCGCCATAATACTTTCGGTTCACGCACGAATCCGCTGCCAGAGACAGCCGGCGCAAACGGGTCTTACCCGCGAGCTTAATGGGACTTCCCGCCAGCCGAGGTGGTCGAGTAGATATGTCTTCTCGCCCCCGTCGCTCATGCAGCGCGGGGGCTTTCTTTTTGGACATGCCCCCGTCACGTCCTTGTGGCGGACCGTGCCCGGAAAGAATTCGAGGAGGTGTAATTCATGCCCCAGCAGTACAAAATCGACAAGGTTGCAGAGATCGAGTCCCGTATCGCCGAGAACGCCGGTCTGTTCGTCGTCAACTACAACGGTCTGACGGTTAAGCAGGCTCAGGAGCTGCGTCATCAGCTTCGCGAGTGCGGCGCCGAGATGAAGGTCTACAAGAACAACCTGGTCAAGATCGCTCTCAAGAACCAGGAGCAGCCCGAGCTCGACGAGATTCTCGCCGGCCCCGTCGCTTATGTGTTCTACGAGTCCGAGCCGGTCGAGGCCGCTAAGGCCCTTAAGGACTTCTCCGCTAAGTCCAAGGGCGTCCTTGAGATCAAGGGCGGTATCTCCGACGGCAAGGCCGTTTCCGCTGATGATGTTAAGGCTATCGCCGAGCTGCCCACCAAGGATCAGCTTCTCGGCCAGATCGCCGGTCTCATCTCCGGTTTCGCTCGCGACATCGCTGTCTGCGTCAACGGCGTTTCCTCTGGTCTCGCTCGTTCGATCCAGCAGGTCTCCGAGCAGAAGGCAGCCTAGTCGCTGTTTTCACTCGCGGCGGCAACGCCGCACCCCTGGCGCATTCGCGCCGTGTTTTAACTGATCTCCGTGCATCCGCACGGAAACCGAAAGGACTTAGAAATGGCTAAGCTTACCACCGATGAGATCATCGATGCTCTTAAGGAAATGACCCTTCTCGAGGCTTCCGAGCTCGTCAAGGCTATCGAGGACACCTTCGGCGTTTCCGCCGCTGCTCCTGCCGCTGTTGTCGCCGCTCCCGCTGCTGGCGCTGCTGAGGCCGAGGAGAAGACCGAGTTTGACGTCGTGCTCGAGGGCTTCGGCGACAACAAGATCCAGGTCATCAAGGCCGTCCGTGAGCTCACCAACCTTGGCCTGAAGGAGGCCAAGGAGGTCGTCGAGGGCGCTCCCAAGGCTGTTCTCGAGGGTGCCAAGAAGGAGGACGCCGAGGCTGCCAAGGAGAAGCTCGAGGCTGCTGGCGCTGCTGTCACCCTCAAGTAATCAGGCTTTCTCGCCAGATTTCTTTGCAGACGGGGTTCGCATTGCGAGCCCCGTCTTTTTTGTTTTTCGGTCCCTCGACATCGGTAGCTCAAACTGCCATGTTCTGTGATTTGCGTCGTATCGGGTACCCTGCCGTTGGGCAATAAAATTGCACCATTCGAGCAATAATTTGCGTTGACCTGCTGAAGAATTGTCTCTGCCTTGTAGCGACATATGGTTCCAGCGGTAAGATGCTTGGGTATCGCAATTTGGTCTGCGGCTGTGTGCCGCACGCATGGGGCGCTTTTGCGCCTGCGAAAGGATCCTTGAATAACATGAAGGCAATCATCCCCGCCGCCGGTCTTGGCACGCGTTTTCTGCCTGGCACCAAGTGCACCCCCAAAGAGATGCTGCCGGTTCTCGACAAGCCGGTCATCCAGTATGTCGTTGAGGAGGCGCTCGACCCCGAGGAGGTCGACGATGCCATCATCGTTACTTCTCCCGGCAAGCCCGAGCTGCTGAACTACTTCCAGCCCGATCGCTCGCTCGAGAACCTGCTGCGCGAGCGCGGCAAGAACGCCTATGCCGATGCCGTCGCCCACGCTGGCGGTATGCCGGTCGACTTCCGTTATCAGTACGAGCCCAAGGGCCTCGGCCATGCTATCCGCTCTGCTGCCGACGCCGTGGCAGGGGAGAACTTCCTGGTTCTTCTGGGCGACTACGTTGTGCCTAACCGCGACATCTGCGACAAGATGCTCGCCGTTTCCAAGGAGCACGGTGGCGCTTCGGTTATCGCCGTCGCTGCTTGCTCGCCCGAGGAAGTCAGCCGCTACGGCGTTATCGCCGGCGAGCGCGTCGGTTCGCTCGAGGGTGCCGAGGACGTTGCCGATGCCGAGCCGGGCGCTGTTTGGCGTATCGGCGGTCTGGTCGAGAAGCCCGCTCCCGAGGCGGCTCCGTCTAACCTGTACATCGTCGGTCGCTACCTGCTGAGCCCGCTGGTCATGGACCTGCTGGCAGATCAGCAGGCCGGCAAGGGCGGCGAGATCCAGCTCACCGACGCCATGGCCCGTTCGCTCGACCGTGAGGCCATGTATGCCGTCGTCATCGACCCGCTGTCGGGCTACGATACCGGCACTCCCTCTGGCTGGATGGCCACCAACGCCCTCATGGCTGCAAGCGATCCCCGCTTTGCCGATGCCTTCTGGGACGCCATCGACGAGCGCGGCGGATTGATGCGCAAGTAAACCTTTGGACATCGACATTTACGGGCGCGGACCTCGGTTCGCGCCCGTTTTTTTATAAGAGCTGCGATTGCCGGCTCTCTGTTCACAGAAAATATATGAACAGATGTTCGATACACACCTATCTACCTGCATATTTTCTGTCGAAAAACTTTGCTACTCCAAAAACTCAATCGCGTCAAGGCTTTTCTTGCCCAACGGTCGGTACCTGATAAACTATTAGGTTGCGATAACTGGCGAAGCTATGCCTCGCCAACCCACCGAGCATTTCCGTGAAGGAGGAAAAACCTGGTGACCTACGCATACACTGCCACTGAGCGCAAGCGCGTCAGCTTCGGGAAAATCCCGGAGGCCATGGAGCTCCCCAACCTTATCTCTGTTCAAAGGGAATCCTTTGAGCGTTTTAAGGACGAGGGTCTTCGTGAGGCGTTCAAGGAATCCAGCCCCATCCAGAGCCAGAACCATGTTCTCGAGGTTACCTTCGGCGAGCATCAGTTCGGCGACCCCGCGCACACCGTCGAGGAGTGCCGCGAGAAGGATATGACCTATCAGGCTCCGCTTCTGACCGACGTCCGTCTCACCAACAAGGAGACCGGCGAGATCAAGGAGCAGCTCGTCTTCATGGGCGACTTCCCCATGATGACCGATCAGGGCACCTTCATCATCAACGGTACCGAGCGTATCGTCGTCTCGCAGCTCGTCCGCTCCCCGGGCGTGTACTACAGCTCCGAGATGGATTCGGGCAAGCAGATCTACAAGGCCCAGATTATCCCGTCCCGCGGTGCCTGGCTTGAGTTTGAGGTCGACAAGCGCGACCAGCTCATGGTCTCCATCGACCGTAAGCGCAAGCAGAGCGCCACGATGTTCCTGCGCGCCCTTGGCATCGCCGTCACCAACGACGACATCATCGAGCTGCTCGGCAACTCCGATGTGATCAAGCGCACCCTGGAGCGCGACACCGCCCTCACTCGCGAGGACGCCCTCATCGAGATCTACCGTCGCCTGCGCCCGGGCGAGCCTCCCACCGTGGATGCTTCCCGCAGCCTGCTCGAGGGCCTGCTCTTCAACCCGCAGCGCTACGATCTGGCCCGCGTCGGTCGTTACAAGGTCAACAAGAAGCTCAACCTCACCACCGAGGAAGAGGTCACGGTGCTCACCGACGAGGATATCGTTGCAACGCTGCGCTACCTGCTGTCCCTCGCTGCCGGCGAGCAGGGCTTCAAGGTCGACGATATCGACCACTTCGGCAACCGCCGCATCCGTACCGTCGGCGAGCTCGTCGCCAACCAGTTCCGTATCGGCATGAGCCGTATGGAGCGCGTCGTCCGTGAGCGCATGAGCTCCCAGGACATCGACGAGATCACCCCGCAGTCGCTCATCAACATCCGCCCGATCGTGGCCTCCATCAAGGAGTTCTTCGGTTCCTCGCAGCTCTCGCAGTTCATGGACCAGGCGAACCCCCTGACCGGTCTGACCCACAAGCGCCGTCTGTCCGCACTCGGCCCTGGCGGTCTTGCCGGCCACAAGTCCGGCTCCAGCCGCCGCACCAACGTGCCGACGGCCGTCCGCGACGTTCACAACTCGCACTACAGCCGCATGTGCCCGATCGAGACCCCCGAAGGCCCCAACATCGGCCTGATCGGCTCGCTCGCCCTCTACGCCCGCGTCAACGAGTACGGCTTCATCGAGGCTCCGTTCCGTCGCGTCGAGAACGGCGTTGCCACCGACCAGATCGACTGGATGACCGCTGACGAGGAAGAGAAGCACGTCATCGCGCCGGCTAACACGCCGCTCGATCCCAAGACCAACGAGTTCATCACGACCGATGCCGAGGGCAAGATCGTCCGTCCGCACACCGTGATCGCCCGTACCCGCGACTTCGACGGCTCCTTCGGCGCTCCCGCCGACGTGCCTGTCGAGGACGTCGACTACATGGACGTCTCGCCGCGTCAGATGCTCTCCGTCGCAGCCACGCTGATCCCGTTCCTCGAGCACGACGACGCCAAGCGTACGCTGATGGGCGCTAACATGCAGCGTCAGGCCGTGCCGCTGGTTCACCCCGCCGCTCCCTATGTCGGTACCGGCATGGAGCGTCGCGCCGCTCTGGACTCCGGCGAGGTCACCCTGGCCAAGAACGCCGGCGAGGTCATCTTTGCCGATGCCGCCAAGATCATCGTCAAGCATGCCGGCGGCATGGACGAGTATCACCTGGCCAAGTACCAGCGCTCCAACCAGTCCACCTGCATCAACCACCGTCCGCTCGTGCGCGTCGGTGACACCGTTGAGCAGGGCGAGCCTCTGGCCGACGGTCCTTCGACCGATCACGGCGAGCTCGCACTGGGCCAGAACCTCACTGTGGCCTACATGCCGTGGGAAGGCTTCAACTACGAGGACGGTATCGTCGTGTCCGAGCGCCTGGTGGCCGAGGACCTGCTGACGACCATCAACATCACCCGTCACGAGATCGATGCCCGCGACACCAAGCTCGGCCCCGAGGAGATCACCCGCGAGATCCCGAACCTCTCCGAGGACATGCTTGCCAACCTCGACGAGGACGGCATCATCCGTATCGGCGCCGAGGTCGGCCCTGGCGACATCCTGGTCGGCAAGGTCACGCCTAAGGGCGAGAGCGCTCTGACCGCCGAGGAGCGCCTGCTGCGCGCCATCTTCGGTGCCAAGGCCCACGATGTCCGCGACACCTCCCTTAAGATGCCTCACGGCGCTTACGGCCGCGTTATCGACGTCGTCCGCTTTAGCCGCGAGAACGGCGACGACCTGGCCCCCGGCGTCAACGAGCAGGTGCGCGTCTACGTCGCCCAGCGTCGTAAGATTCAGCAGGGCGATAAGATCGCCGGCCGCCACGGCAACAAGGGTGTTATTTGTAACGTTCTGCCGGTCGAGGACATGCCCTACATGGCTGACGGTACCCCGATCGACGTTATCCTCAACCCGCTGGGCGTTCCTTCGCGTATGAACGTCGGCCAGCTGCTCGAGTGCCACCTTGGCTGGGCTGCTGCCTGCGGTTGGGATACCGAGCAGGCCGACTCCGACAAGTACGTCCCCGGTCCGTTCTTCACCGCGACGCCCGTCTTCGACGGCGCCAAGGAGGACGAGATCGCCGAGGTCATCCGCCGTGCCAACAAGAACATGCTCAACAAGGCCACCGCTGCCTTTGGCGATCACATGCGCCCCGAGTTCGTCACCCAGCTTGACGAGCGCGGCAAGACCCGCCTGTTCGACGGCCGCACCGGCGAGGAGTTCCGCGAGCCCATTACCGTGGGTACGTCCTACATCCTCAAGCTCGGCCACATGGTCGACGACAAGATCCACGCCCGTTCGACCGGCCCTTACAGCCTGGTTACCCAGCAGCCCCTGGGCGGCAAGGCCCAGTTCGGCGGTCAGCGCTTCGGCGAGATGGAAGTTTGGGCACTGTACGCTTACGGTGCTTCCAACGTCCTGCAGGAGATCCTGACCGTCAAGTCCGACGATACCGTGGGCCGCGTCAAGACCTACGAGTCCATCGTCAAGGGCGAGAACGTTCCTGTCCCGGGTATCCCCGAGTCCTTCAAGGTTCTCGTCAAGGAGATCCGCTCCCTCGCACTGGACATCGAGCCCATGCACGATGCCGACGAGGACGCCTCCGCCCCTGTGACCGCCGAGGAGACCTCCGCTCTCGACGACCTGGCTGCGCTCGCCGGCGTTGACGCCGACGTCGAGGCCGAGGATGCCGAGACCGCCGAGGCACCCGAGGCTGTCGCCGCCACGACCACTGATAAGGAGTAGTTGACTGTGGCAGATTTCGAAGCTACTGATTTTGACTCGGTAAAGATCTCCCTTGCCTCCGCCGACCAGATCCGTTCCTGGTCGCACGGTGAGGTCAAGAAGCCGGAGACCATCAATTACCGTACCCTCAAGCCCGAGAAGGACGGCCTGTTCTGCGAGAAGATCTTCGGTCCCGCCAAGGACTGGGAGTGCTCCTGCGGCAAGTACAAGGGCATCCGCTTTAAGGGCATCGTCTGCGAGCGCTGCGGCGTCGAGGTCACCTCGGCCAAGGTGCGTCGCGACCGCATGGGCCACATCGAGCTCGCTGCTCCCGTGTCCCACATCTGGTACTTCAAGAGCCCCACGAGCTTCCCGATGAGCCGTATGCTCGACATCAAGTCCAAGGACCTCGAGAAGGTTCTGTACTTTGCCAGCTACATCATCACCGAGGTCGACTACGAGGCTCGCGAGGCCGACGCCGACGACCTGCGCGAGGAGCTCGCCGCCGATCTGGAAGAGATCGATGCCGAGTGCGCCCGCCAGATCGAGTCCCTCAAGGAGCAGGGCGACCCCGAGAACTTTGACGAGTTCTCCGACGAGGAGCCGCTGACCCCCGAGGAGATCGCCTCCGGCATCGTCGATATCGAGGAAGAGTGCAAGGACGAGAAGCAGCTCCGCACGGACGCCTTCAACGCCTTCATGAAGCTCACCGAGCGCGACCTCATCTCCGATGAGCCGCTGTTCCGCGAGATGACCCGCTACTACTCCATGTACTTCAAGGGTGGCATGGGTGCCGAGGCCGTTCGCGACCTGCTCGCTGCCATCGACCTTCCTTCCGAGGCCGAGAAGCTCAAGGCCATCATCGCCGACGAGGACTCCCAGAAGCAGAAGCGCGAGAAGGCCGTTAAGCGCCTCGAGGTCGTTGACGCCTTCCTGAAGGGCGGCAACAGCCCCGCGAACATGATCCTGGACGTTATCCCGGTCATTCCGCCCGATCTGCGCCCGATGGTCCAGCTCGACGGCGGCCGCTTCGCCGCGTCCGACCTCAACGACCTGTACCGTCGCGTGATCAACCGTAACAACCGACTCAAGCGCCTGCTCGACCTGGACGCCCCTGCGATCATCGTGAACAACGAGAAGCGCATGCTCCAGGAGTCCGTGGACGCCCTGTTCGACAACGGCCGTCGTGGTCGCCCGGTCTCTGGCCGTGGCGGTCGCCCGCTCAAGTCGCTCGCCGAGGCCCTCAAGGGCAAGCAGGGTCGTTTCCGTCAGAACCTGCTGGGTAAGCGTGTCGACTACTCCGGCCGTTCGGTTATCGTTACCGACCCCAAGCTGCTGCTGCACCAGTGCGGTCTGCCCAAGACCATGGCGCTGGAGCTCTTCAAGCCCTTCGTTATGAAGCGCCTGGTCGAGCTCGGCAAGGTCGAGAACATCAAGGGCGCCAAGCGTGCTATCGACCGTGGTGCCACCTTTGTGTGGGACATCCTCGAAGAGGTCATCGACGGCCGCGTCGTGCTGCTCAACCGTGCACCGACCCTGCACCGTCTGTCCATCCAGGCCTTTGAGCCGGTGCTGGTCGAGGGCAAGGCTATCCACCTGCACCCGCTGGTCTGCTCGCCCTTCAACGCCGACTTCGACGGCGACCAGATGTCTGTCCACGTGCCGCTGTCCAGCCAGGCTCAGGCCGAGGCCCGCGTGCTCATGCTCTCTGCGAACAACCTGCGCTCGCCGGCATCCGGCAAGCCGGTTAACATCCCCTCGCAGGACATGATCATCGGTGTGTACTACCTGACCCAGGTCCGCGACGGTCTGCCGGGCGAGAACCACGTGTTCTCGAGCTTCGACGACGCGCTGCACGCCTATGACTGTCGCTCCGAGGTCGACATGCAGGCCAAGATTCAGGTCCGCGTGTCCGCCGAGAACGCCAACGTCATCAACGAGGACGGCACCCGTATCTTCCGCGTCAAGAACGGCAAGAACGAGTTTGTCGACTACGACGTCACCGGCAACAAGACCGCGCGCTTCGAGACCTCTATCGGCCGCATCATCTTCAACCGCCAGTGCCTGCCCGAAGACTATGAGTTCATGAACTACAAGATGGTCAAGGGCGACGTGGCCAAGCTGGTTGCGGACTGCTGCGATCGTTACCCCGAGGCCAAGGTCGGCCCGATCCTCGACGCCATCAAGTACTCCGGCTTCCACTACGCTACCCGCGCCGGCCTCACCATCTCGGTGTGGGACGCTCTCATCCCTGCCGAGAAGCAGGAGCTGCTCGACCGCGCTCAGGCCAACGTCGACCAGATCAACGAGTACTTCGAGGAGGGCTTCATCAACGAGACGGAGCGCCACATCGAAGTCGTTAACGAGTGGACCGCTTGTACCGACAAGGTTGCAGCGCTCATGCTCGACATGTTCGACGAGGAGAACCCGCTGTACATGATGGCCGACTCCGGCGCCCGTGGTTCTAAGACCCAGCTGCGTCAGCTCGGCGGCATGCGTGGCCTGATGGCAGACATGTCCGGCGAGACGATCGACCTTCCCATTAAGGCGAACTTCCGCGAGGGCCTGCTGCCGCTCGAGTACTTCATTTCGACCTACGGTGCCCGTAAGGGCCTGGTCGATACCGCATCCCACACCTCGGACTCTGGTTACCTGACCCGTCGTCTGGTCGACGTGGCCCAGGACGTCATCGTCCGCGAGGAGGACTGCGG